>JAUPVD010000036.1 GCA_030917225.1 Pseudomonadota bacterium | reverse complement strand
GAAGAGAGTGCTCAGGCAGTTGAAAAGACCACGCAGGCCGCCAGGCATCTGCAGGAGCTGTCCGCCACGCTGCACTCGGCGGTGAGTCGGTTCAAGACCAGCTGATTTTCGGCAGCACCAAAGCAAAGGGCCCGCTGCAGGCAACTGCAACGGGCCCTTCTTTATGTTGCGACGCGAAATACAAGCGGCAATTTCTTGCAGCCACCGGTTATTCGATGGTCTCAGTACGACCCAAAGGCAACCGGTTATGGTTTGGAAAAGCGGTCGCTCAACGTAGAAGTGAGCGGCCTGCGCGGCTTTTCGCGCCGGTCCGCTCGACTGCAGGGTTGGGCACCTCGTCAGCTGTGACCAGCTTCGGCATGCAACTTCAGCCCAAGTGCGCCGATGACTTTAAGAATGGTGTCGAAGCCAGGGCTACGATCACCGGAGAGCGCTTTGTAAAGACTTTCACGAGAAAGTCCGGCATCGCGCGCGACCTGTGACATACCCTTGGCGCGAGCAATATCGCCAAGTGCTTTGGCAATAAATGCGGCATCGCCGTCGGCTTCTTCAAGGCAGGCTTCAAGATAAGCGGCCATTTCCTCTGGGGTTCTAAGGTGTTCGGCAACGTCATAGCGAGTGGTAACGGTCTTAGTCATGGTTGCTACTCCGAAAGATTACGTGCGAGGCGCAATGCAGCCTTGATGTCCTTGGCTTGGGTAGTCTTGTCTCCGCCAGCCAGCAGAATAATCAGCTCTCGCCCCCGCTTCTTGAAATACACCCGGTAACCGGGGCCGTAGTTGATTCGCAACTCCGAGACACCTTCGCCAACCGGTTCGACATCTCCGGGGTTTCCAGCGGCAAGCCGTTCGATCCTTGCTTGGACGCGCGCTCTCGCCTGGAGGTCTCGCAAGTCGTCAAGCCACTGAACGAAGAGAACGGTTTTGCGGATTTCAATCATGGAGCAACTGTAGCCTATTGGCTACACATTGTCAATGCCATACGCGCTGTCCTGAGGTGCGCTATTCCCGCTTCTGGCCCAACTCGGCCATTCCGCGAATATGCGTTTATCCTAATCAAACGCTAAATACCGACGACCTCCATGGTCACTTTTGCCAGCGCGAAGCAGCATCGTCATCACCTTCCCGCGCATCCACCCAGCGCGCGCCTTCCGGCGTGACCTCGCGCTTCCAGAACGGCGCCCTGGTCTTCAGGTAATCCATGATGAATTCGCAGGCAGCGAAGGCTTCGCCGCGATGTGCGCTGCTTACTGCGACAAACACGATGCGGTCGGTCGGCAGCAGACGGCCGACGCGGTGGATGACGCGCACGGCGTAGATGTCCCAGCGCGATTTCGCCTCGGAAACGATCTCCTGCAGTGCCTGCACGGTCATGCCAGGATAGTGTTCGAGCGTCATTTCCGAGATGCCGGCACCGTCGTTCACGTCGCGCACCAGGCCGACGAAACTGGCCACCGCACCGGCACGGGCATCGCCCGCCGTCAGTGCTGAAATTTCTGTACCGACATCGAAATCCGCTTCCTGAACGCTGACGCTCATGATGCTCAACCTCCCGTAACCGGCGGGAAGAAGGCAACTTCGTCGCCATGCTTCACCGGCGTATCGTGGCGCGCCATGTCCTGATTCACTGCGCTCTTCAGGTTCTTTACCGATGCCAGGCTGGCCCATTCGCCGCCGCGCGCGGCAAGCGTTGCCAGCACGCCGCCGACGTCATTCACGCCGGCCGGGAGTTCAAGGCTCTCGCCCGAAGTGCCGAGTTTTTCGCGCAGGCTGGCAAAGTACAGAATCTTGATCATGTCGGTTCAGGCTCAGTTGAGCAGTTCGGAAAACGGGATGAAACGCACCAGGTCGCCGCGTGCAACAGCCTGCCCCGGCGGATTATCGACGAGGCCATCGGCCTGCACGCAGGACGACAGCACACCAGAACCTTGGCTCGGGAACAGCTCGACACCACCGGCATCGTTGGTCAGCGCGCGCAGGAATTCGCGCCGTGCATCGGGGCGCGTCCAGTCGTAATCGGCGCGCAGCAGGTAGGACTTCGGCAGCACCTTGTCGACGCCGGAAAGACGCAGCACGAAAGGGCGCACCAGCGTCAGGAAGGTGACGAAGGCCGACACCGGGTTGCCCGGCAGGCCGATGAATGCAGCTTCCCTGCCCTCAACACGAACGGCACCAAAGGCCAGCGGCTTGCCCGGCTTGATACCGATCTTCCACATATCGAGCCGGCCTTCAGCCTCCACTGCCGGCTTGATGTGGTCTTCTTCACCGACCGAGACACCGCCGGAGGTAATGATCAGGTCGTTGTCGGCCGCGGCTGCGCGCAGGGCGGCGCGGGTAGCATCGAGATTGTCCGGCACCAGGCCGAGATCGCGCACTTCGCAGCCGAGGTTTTCGAGCAGGGCCACCAGCGCGAAGCGGTTGGAGTTGTAGATCGCGCCCGGCGGCAGCGGCTCACCCGGCATGCGCAGTTCGTCACCGGTGAAGAAGACGGCAACGCGCACGCGGCGCAGCACCGGCAGCGTGGCCAGCCCGACCGAAGCGGCAAAGGCCGTGTCCTGCGGCCGCAGGCGGGCACCGGCAGCGAGGATCTGCGCTCCCGGGGCGACGTCTTCGCCGGCGCGGCGGATGTGCTCGCCGGCCTTCGGCACGTGATTGATCGTGACGCCATCAGCCGCATGCTCGCAGCGCTCCTGCATGATCACTGCGTCGGCACCGGCTGGCACCGGCGCGCCGGTGAAGATGCGGGCAGCGGTACCCGGCTGCAGGTGGGCGCCGACGGTGCCGGCCGGGATGCGCTGTGACACCGGCAGCGTCGTGCCGACCGCCGTCACGTCGACGGCACGTACCGCGTAGCCGTCCATCGCCGAGTTGTCGAGTGGCGGCACGGAGAGCGTCGAATACTGGGCTTCGGCGAGTACGCGCCCGGCCGCCGCAATGGTCGGCATGGCCTTGGTTTCGGTGACCGGCTGGCAGCCGGAGAGCAGCTTCTGCAGCGCTTCGTCAAACGAGAGCATGAGTCTTT
>JAUPVD010000442.1 GCA_030917225.1 Pseudomonadota bacterium | reverse complement strand
GCGGCCACCATGAAGATGACCAGCAGCACGAGCATGACGTCGATGTACGGAACGACGTTGATTTCGTTTTTCAGGCGGCGCGGGCGCATCGCTTATCTCATCTGCCGCTGCAGGATGTTGGAAAACTCTTCCATGAACGACTCGAAGCGCGTCGCCAGGCGGTCGATGTCATGGGCGAAGCGGTTGTAGGCGAGCACCGCCGGAATGGCCGCAAACAGGCCGATGGCAGTGGCCACCAGTGCTTCGGCGATGCCCGGCGCAACGGCGGCCAGCGTTGCCTGACCGACGTTCGAAAGGCCGCGGAAGGCGTGCATGATGCCCCACACCGTGCCGAACAGGCCGATGTATGGCGAGACCGAACCGACCGAAGCGAGGAAGGCCAGGTGCGATTCAAGCTCGTCGAGTTCGCGCTGGTAGGTGGCGCGCATGGCGCGGCGAGAGCCGTCGACGACATCCTTGGAATCAAGGTTCTTCTGGCCGCGCAGCTTGGTGAATTCGCGGAAGCCGGCCTCAAAGATGCGTTCCATGCTGCCGGCGTGGTGGCGGTCGTTCACCGCGCTGTTGAACATCGAATTCAGGTCGCCACCGGACCAGAAATCGCGTTCGAACTGCTCGGTCTTGGCGCGCTGCTGCTTGACGGCGAACAGCTTGCGGAAGATGTAGTACCAACTCATGAAGGAAACACCGGCCAGGAGCAGCATGACCGCCTGGACGACGGCACTGGCGTTGAGGATCAGGTGGAGGATCGACAGATCTTGCGATACGTTCATTGCAGGGACTCCAGCTTGGCGCGCAGCCAGTCGGGGATAGGGGCGGATTTCATCTTTTCGAAGTTGACGCAGACGATCTGGACGACGGCCGTGGCCAACTCTTCCCAGCCGCCTTCGACTTCCGGGTTCTCGCGGCGGACGTGCTGGCCGAAGATGATCTGGCTGCGGCCGAGCTTCTGCACCTCAAGCCCGATGTGCAGCAGGTCGTCGAGGCGGCCCGGCTTCAGGTAGTCGATGTTGATGTTGCGCACCACGAAAACCAGATTGTGGTCGCGGATCAGGTCGCGCTGCTCGTGGCCGAGCTGGCGCAGCCATTCGGTGCGGCAACGTTCGAAGAGATCGAGGTATTTCGAGTGGTAAACGACGCCACCAGCATCCGTTTCCGCATAGTAGATGCGAACCGGAATCGTGAAGGCGTTCGGTTTCTGTTCGTGCTTCATTGGCAAATTTTAACCTAATGGTTGAGTGTTCGTTTGTAACAGTTTGTTATTTCAGCTTTCTTCGTTGTATCTGCGAAGCTTTCGCCAGAGCGAAACGCGATCGATGCCGAGCAGTTGCGCGGCCAGCGCACGGTTGCCGCCGGTGTGCTCAAGCGCTTTCAGGATATGTTCCCGCTCGAGTTCTTCCAGCGTCTTGATCGATCCGGCAGCGCCAGCGGGGGCGGCTTCGGGATTGATCAGTGTTTCCGGCAGCAGGTCGGCTGTCAGGGCATTGCCCGGGGCCAGCGCGACACCCCGCTCGATGATGTTTTCCAGCTCGCGCAGGTTGCCGGGGAAGCCGTAGGCCAGCAGCCTGTCAAAAGCTTCCGGGGCAATTTCGGAAACCGATTTCCCCGTGCGCTGTGCCGCGCGGCCGAGAAAATGCATGGCCAGCAGCGGGATGTCGCCACGGCGCTTGCGCAGTGGCGGCAGGGAGAAGGTGACGACGGCCAGGCGGAAATAGAGGTCCTTGCGGAACTGCCCCTCTTCAGCGAGCGCAGCGAGATCCTGATCGGTGGCGGCGATTACCCGCGACTTCCCTTTCAACGTTTCGCTGCTGCCGGTGCGTGAGTATTCGCCATCTTGCAGGAGGCGCATCAGCCGGAGTTGCACGGTGGTCGGTGTTGCCGCGATCTCGTCCAGAAAGAGCGTGCCCAAGGCGGCAGCATCGACGGCGCCGGTCTGCTCGTTTTGTCCGAACAGCGCGATGGACAGAGCTTCTTCGCTTTGACCGCTGCAACTGACGACGATGAAATCACCGCTACGCCCGCTTTTCTCATGAATGTGACGGGCCAGCGCCTGGCGACCGGTACCGGTTTCGCCGATGATCAGGGCGCAGCAATCGGTGCTGGCAATGCCTTCTGCGGTGCCAAGAACCGCCAGCATTTCCGGGTTGCTGGAAATGATCTTTGGCGCCGCCGTGGCTTGATCAAGCGCCGCCTTGAGCGAGGCATTTTCGCGCTTGAGTGCCGCCTTCTGGGTGGCTTCGCCGACGATCTTGCGCACATCCGGCAGGCGGAACGGCTTTTCGACGTAGTAGAACGCGCCGCTGGACATTGCTTCAACCGCCGAGCTGGCATTGGCGTGGGCGGTGATCATTACCACTTCGGTATCCGGCCAGCGGCTTTTCGTCTGCCGTAGCAGCTCAAGACCGTCAATGCCGGGCATGCGCAGATCGGTCAACAGCAACTGGTAGGGTTTTTCGGCCAGCAGGGCCAGCGCGCCGGCGCCGTCCTGTGCGCAATCGACCTCATAACCTTCACGTTCGAGCACATGCGAAAGGTTGCGGCGGGCGATTTCCTCGTCGTCTACGACCAGGATGCGTCCTTGTTTCATGTCGGGGTCTCCGTATTTTTGCCAGAGTTGCTATCGGGAATGTGCACGCTGAAACGGCAGCCCTGGCCCGGTTCCGATTCGACGGAAACCGTGCCGCCATGCTGGCCGACGATCTCATGCACGATGAAGAGGCCGAGTCCGGTGCCTTTGCCTACCGGCTTGGTCGAGAAAAACGGGTCGAAGATGCGCGGCAGATTTTCGGGGGCAATGCCCGGGCCGTTATCCTCGACCGCAATGATGGTGCCTTCGCCCTCGGGGCGAAGCTCGCGGCGTGCGGAAATGCGGATCTGCCCGCCGCTGCCGATGACGCCGGCGGCGTTCTGCAGCAGGTTGATGAGTACCTGCTGGAAGCGCTGGCGGTCGACATCGATCTGCAGCACTTCCGGAACATCATCGAGGATGATCGCGTCAGGGGGCGTCAGGCTGCGGGTCAGTTGCAGCACCTCTTCGACAAGCTGCCGCAGTGGCGTCTGAACCCGCTCGTATTGACGCTCGCGGGCGAAGTCGAGCAGGGTGCTGACGATGCGCTGCGCGCGCAGGACTTCGCCGTCGATCTGGGTCAGCAGGTCATGGCGGATGTCCGGCGGCATGTCGTCCTGCTCCTCCAGCAGAATCTGGCAGGAAGTGGAAATATTCGACAAGGGGTTGTTCAGTTCGTGGGCCACGCCTGATAGCATGGTACCCAGCGCCACCAGCCGCGAAGAACGGGTGATCGCCTTCTGGCGCTCGCCAAGTTCGGTCAGCGTCCGGTTGATGGCGTCGGTCAGGGAGCCCACCTCAATATCGCTGGAAGTATGGTCGAGCCGGCCGGTTTCGCCGGTGGCCACGCGCGAGAGGCTGGTTTCGATGGTGCGCAGCGGCTTGACCACGCTGCGGGTGACCAGCACGCCGGCGGCCAGGGCCAGTGCGATGGCGGCGAGGATGGTCCAGCGCAGGTTGCGGTGATGGGTCTGCACGGCTTCGGAGAGCAGGTCCAGCGCTTCGGCATCGAGCTTTTCACCAAGCGAGAGCATGCGCGATCCGGTGATCAGCAACTCATCCATCACCTCTGCCGACACTTTGCCGTGCCGGTCGGCGTTGGCCATCTCGATGAGCAGCTCGCGGTAGCGTTCGAGCATCTCGTTGGCGTCGGCCTGCACTTCAGTGTCCGAGAGCTGTGGCGGCAACAGCTTGATCAGGCCGACGGCGTTGTTGGCGCGCTCGATGGCTTCCGCCAGATCGCCGTTCTTGCGATAGAGCAGGTAATTTTTCTCCATGCGCCGTGCATAGCGGACTTCGTCGTGGAAATCGGCGACGTGCTGCTGCTCCGCGATCTTGGTTTCAAGCCGGCGGAAGTTGATCAGCGAACTGACGACGAGGGCAACGAAGAGCAGGCCGACGAGGCAGTAGCCAAGGAGGATTTTTGCGTGCAGGGATTGAAGCTTGGGCATGGGGCGCTATTCTTCCCGGAATCGTTGCGAAATGCAACATCGGTCGTGACAAAATTCCGGTGCGCCGCCTTCATTAAGCGCCGCTAACCCTTAACCCCTAACCCTTCCAGAGTTCGCTCTGCCCGGAAGGGGTGTCGAGACCCAGGTGCCGGTAGATCGCCGGTGTGGCAATCCGGCCGCGCGGGGTGCGCTGCAGGTAGCCTTGCTGGATCAGGAAGGGTTCGAGCACATCCTCGATCGTGTCACGTGCTTCGCCGATCGCAGCGGCGAGGTTGTCCACGCCGACCGGGCCGCCGCCGAACTTGTCGATCACCGCCGAGATCAGCTTGCGGTCCATGATGTCGAGGCCGGCGGCGTCGACGTCGAGCATCGACAGCGCCGCGTCGGCGATGGCCGAGCTGACGTTGCCGGTGCCCTTGACCTCGGCGTAGTCGCGAACCCGGCGCAGCAGGCGGTTGGCGATGCGCGGTGTGCCGCGCGAACGGCGGGCGATTTCCAGTGCGCCCTCGGCTTCGGTGGCGACGTTGAGCAGTTGCGCCGAGCGCTTGACGATGTGCGTCAGTTCCTCGGCCGAGTAGAACTCCAGCCGGGCGACGATGCCGAAGCGGTCGCGCAGCGGGTTGGTCAGCATGCCGGCGCGGGTGGTGGCGCCGATCAGCGTGAACGGCGGCAGGTCGAGCTTGACCGAACGGGCGGCCGGACCTTCGCCGATCATGATGTCGATCTGGTAATCCTCCATCGCCGGATAGAGGATTTCCTCGACCACCGGCGACAGACGATGGATCTCGTCGATGAACAGCACGTCGTTCGGTTCGAGGTTGGTCAGGATCGCCGCCAGATCGCCGGCGCGCTCCAGTACAGGGCCGGAGGTCTGGCGCAGATTGACGCCCATCTCGGCGGCGACGATGTGCGCCAGCGTGGTCTTGCCTAGCCCCGGCGGGCCGAACAGCAGCACGTGGTCGAGCGACTCGCTGCGGTTGCGCGCGGCCTGGATGAAGATTTCGAGCTGCTCGCGGATCTTGGCCTGACCGACGTAATCGGCCAGCCGCTTCGGCCGCAGGGCGCGCTCGATGGCGTCTTCCTGCGGCGACTCGGCGGCGGGGGAAATCACGCGTTCAGCAAATTTGTCGGTTTCTATCATGCTTGTTCAGAAGGATGCAGGTCGGAGCCCTTGTCCACCATCCATTCGCGGATCAGTGCCTGACCGAGTGCCAGCAGCGTCGGGCCAAGGAACAGGCCGATGAAGCCGAAGACTAGCACGCCACCAAAGACGCCGACGACGATCAACAGCAGCGGCTGCGCAGCGGTGCGCGAGATCAGCACCGGCTTGACGAAGTTGTCCACGCTGCTGATGCCGAGCATGCCCCAGAGCAGCATGAAGATGGCCCAGCCGGTCTGGCCTTGTTCATAAAGCCAGAGCGCCGCGCCGCCCCAGATCAGCGTCGGGCCGATCACCGGCACCATGGCGAAGATGAAGGTGGCGAAGGTCAGCATCAGCACGGCGGGAACACCGGCAATCAGGTAGCCGATCATGCCGACCACCGCCTGCGCTGCGGCCGTACCGACGATGCCGACCATGACGCCGGTAATGGTGCCGCGTGCCAGTTTCAGCATCCGTTCGCCGAGTGTGCCGCCCAGCTTGCGTGCGGCGGTGAGCAGGGCGCCGCCGTAGATGTGCGCGTCACGGAAAATGAAGAAAGAGAAGAAGGTCACCAGCAGCAGCTGCAGCAAGCCCTGGGCGAAGATGGTAACGGTAGTCAGCGCCACCTTGCGGGCCGGGTCGAACAGCTGGCGCAACACCTTGTTCAGTTCCTCGCGGCTATCGGCCAGTTGATGCCAGTAGCTGGCGATCTCGCGACCGACCAACGGCAGGTTGGCCAGCCAGGCAGGCGGCTCGGCAGGCAGTCCGTTCTCGATCAGCGGCCGGAAATGGCGGCTGATGATTTCGAGGCCACCGCTCAGGCTGCCGGCAAGCAGGCCCATCGGGATCAGCAGCAATAGCACCAGCGACAGCGACATGACCAGCGCAGCCAGGTTGTGCCGGCTGCGCATCGCCGCCAGCAGGCGCGCGTAGAGCGGCCAGGAGGTGACGCAGATGACGATGGCGAAGAGCAGCGTACCGACGAAGGGCAGCAGTACTGCGATGCAACCGACAAGGAGTGCAGCGACGATGGCGAACTGGGCGTATTGCGTGTGACGCTGTTGCATCGTGTTTTCTCAGGCCTTCGACAGTGATTTCAGCGCCTGGCGGATGCCGTCAGACGTGCCGATGTCGGCCGCCAGAGGTTTCATTGCTGCCTGCGCCTCGCGCTCGTTATAGCCTAGTGCCAGCAGGGCGTTGAGGATGTCATTGCGGCTGTCCGTGGGCTGCGCGTGGGCTGTACTGGGAACGGCATCAGCCAGCTTGCCCTTGAGTTCGAGCAACAGCCGTTCTGCCGTCTTCTTGCCGATGCCCGGCACCTTGGTCAGGCGTCCGGCTTCCTGCATGGCCACGGCATGGGCCAGGTCGGCGACCGACAGGCCGGAGAGTACCGACAGCGCGGTACGCGCCCCGACACCCGAAATCTTCACCAGCTGGCGAAAGGCAAAGCGTTCGGCCTCCGTGGCAAAACCGTAGAGGAA
>JAUPVD010000441.1 GCA_030917225.1 Pseudomonadota bacterium | reverse complement strand
GTGGGTAGTTATTCTTCCAGGCGCGGTACCAGGTAGTAAGACCCAGCATCGTCGCCAGCACGAGGCCGGGAATCACACCTGCCATGAACAATGCTCCCACCGAGGTGTTGGTCGACACGGAGTACATCACCATGACGATCGACGGCGGAATCAGGATGCCCAGTGCGCCCGAGGTGGTGATGACACCCGCCCCGAACTTGTTGGGAAAGCCCGCCTTGACCATCGCCGGCAGCAGGATGGAACCGATCGCCACCACGGTCGCCGGACTGGAGCCCGATACCGCAGCGAACAACGCACAAGCCACCACACCGGCCAGACCGAGACCACCGTACCAGTGGCCGACCATGGAGGTCGCGAAGTTGATCATCCGTTTCGCCACCCCGCCGTGCGTCAGGAAGTTGCCTGCCAGAATGAAGAACGGGATGGCCATGATCTCGAACTTCTCGATGCCGGTGAACAACTTCAGCGCCACCGATTCCAGCGGCACCTGGGTCATCGTGAACAGGAAGGTCAGTACTGTCAGGCCGAGCGAAATCGAGATCGGCATGCCAGTCAGCATGAGAATGGCCAGCAGGCCGAAAATTACCAGGGCATTCATTTGTCGTCGCTCCCTTCCTTCTTGGCAGCAGACTTGCCCTGCCCGACCATCGGGTGTTTCAGGTCATGCATGTGCAGGTTGTCATTCATTCCATAGACGTCGACATCGACCGGCGGGATCTCTTCTTCCAGACCATCGACATGACCATGGTCATGGTGTGGCAGCTCACCGGTGCGAATGAAGGAGACGCACACCTGCAGGAAGCGAAAGGACATCAGCGACGAACCGAGCGGAATCGCGCTATAGACAATCCAGGTCGGCCACTCCAGGTCCGGCGTGATCGGGCCTTCGTAGAGGTCACCCATTTCCATGCCGAAGAACTTGAAGAAGGCGTAGTGGGCACCGTTTTCCCAGACGAAATGTGCGCCCAGGGTAGCCACAATGCCGGTGAACGTTGCGCCGGCCAGCAGGCCGAAGATGATGAACTTGCTGCGCATCGCGTCGTTGAGGCGGTTGATCAGCACGTCAACGCCGACGTGAATGCCAGTGCGCACGCCATAGGCGGCGCCGAACTTGGCCATCCACACGAACATGATGATGCACAGTTCCTGTGCCCAGCCCACATCCAGCGTCAGCAGCCAGTCCTGCAGCCCGGGAATGGCATAGCCGGAAAGATATCGGTGCATGACCGAAATGAAGATGATGACCGTCGCCGCTCCCATCAGGAAGGTGACGAGCAACTCTTCAAGGTGATTGAGTGCTTTGTTAAGCATTGGTGTTCCCCCGAACTTCCCGGGCCCCCTTCGGCACCCGGGAGTTTTTATGGATCAAGCAATTACATCTTGGCCGGATCGAAGCCCGTCGCCTTGTACACCGACTGGATCGTCTCCTTGCCGATGCGGCTTTCCATCTTCTGATGCACCGGCACCAGCGCCTTCTTGAACGCGGCGCGCTCTTCCTTGGTCGGCACATAGACAGCCGTCTTGCCGGCCTTCTTCACACCTTCCAGCGCATTGTCGTTCTCGATCTTGGCGATCTGGTTGGCGTAGCGGGTCGACTGCTCCATCGCATCTTCGAGTTGCTTGCGGATATCCGCCGGCAGACCGTCCCAGAACTTCTTGTTCACGATCACGGCATAGCCGAGGTAGCCGTGCTCGGTCATCGTCAGATGCTTCTGCACTTCATGCATCTTCTGCGTGTAGAGGTTGGAGACCGGGTTCTCGGTACCATCGACCACGCCCGTCTGCAGCGCCTGATAGACCTCGGAGAAAGCCATCTGCTGCGGCAGGGCGCCGAGGGCGCGAATCTGCTCTTCCAGCACCTTGGATGACTGGATACGCAGCTTCTTGCCCTTCAGGTCCGCTGGCATCTTGATCGGTGTGTTGGCCGAGAACGACTTGAAGCCGTTATCCCAATAGGCCAGACCACGGATGCCCTTGGCTTCGAGCTTGCTCAGCAGTTGCTTGCCGACATCGCCGGTGGTGACCTTGTGCAACTGGTCATAGCTGTCAAAGATGTACGGCAGGTCGAAGACTTCGAATTCCTTGACGCCGAGCGGGCCGAACTTGGCCAGCGAAGGTGCCAGCATCTGCACGGCGCCCAGCTGCAGGGCTTCCATTTCTTCCTTGTCCTTGTACAGCGTCGAGTTGCCATAAACTTCGACCTTGACCTTGCCCTTGGTCAATTCATCCGCCTTCTTGGCAAAGAATTCAGCGCCCTTGCCCTTTGGCGTGTCAGCCGAAACCACGTGGCTGAACTTGATGACGATCGGCTGCTGTGCATAGGCCGCCATGGACATTACGCTGGCGACAACGCCAACCAGCAATGCGGATAGTTTCATGTCTTCTCCTCCAATGATTGTGCAAAAACGAGGCGGGATGGATTCCCGACTTGGTGCAGTATCACAAAGGCGTGGCCAGCAAATAATTGTGGATATCCACAATCCTGCCGAAGCCTGTTGCTACGGGCGGCAGGAGTAACATACGGCAGATGAATTTCGCTGGCCCCTCCTCCCGGACAACGACCTCTCCCGCCTGGTCGAGCTGGTATCTCACGATGCCCAAGCTGGCCGTCGGCCTGCTCGTCATCCTGCTCATCGCCCTGCTCTGGTTGCTGCAGGACAACGAAAAGGAAGACCAGCGAGCCACGCTGATCGCCGACGTACTCTGGTTGGAGCAAAGTTTCCGCTTCCACCTCGAAAGCAACACCGAACAGCTGCAGCAACTCTCGCTGGACCTGGCGCGCAGCGAAGACTCCGACCAGCTCTTCGACACCCGCGCCCGGCACCTGATGAAAACCAGCCCGGAACTCGCCCATCTGGCCTGGCTCGACTACAGCGGCGTCACCCGCGCGGCGCTGCCCAGCCACATTTCGCCAAGACAGGGGGCCACCCCGTCCCGCGAGCGCATGGAAGACAGTTCAGAACTCGCCAGAAAGCTTGGCAAGCCAGTGTTCTCGCACCCTTACCCGGCCCAGGGGGAGACCTTCTTCGAGCTGCATGTACCGGTCTATCGGGGCGACCAGTTAACCGGCATGCTCGTCGCCAGCCACTCGCTGAACGGCATGATCGGCCAACTGGTTCCCTGGTGGTTCGTCGAAAAATACCAGTTGCAGATCGTCGATGACGAAGGCTCCATTCTGGCCAGCAAGTCGAAACTGAACGCCGGCGCCACCACCCTCAGCCATCAGGTCCTGCTCGACCCGCCCGGCTACGGCCTCGCACTGAAAGCCATGGCCAACCGGGTGGCCAGCAGTACCGCCCAGAACCTGATCATCACCCTGATCATCTTTCTCGCCGCTGCGGTGTTCTGGAGCCTGTGGGTCATGCGCGGGCTGATGCAGCACCGCCTGGCTGCCGAACAGGCGCTACGCGCCGAACACGCCTTCCGCAAGGCGATGGAAGACTCCCTCACCGTCGGCATGCGCGCCCGCGACCGGGAAGGGCGGATCACCTATGTCAATCCCGCCTTTTGCGAAATGACCGGTTTCGATGCCGGAGAGCTGATCGGCGCACTGCCGCCCTACCCTTACTGGAACCCGGAAGAGCTCAACCGCACCCGCGAGTTGCACGACAAGGTGCTGGATGGTCTGGCGCCGGAGGAAGGTTTCGAGCTCCGCTTCCGGCGCAAGAATGGCGATTTCTTCGATGCGCTGGTCTATGAGGCCCCATTGATCGACAGTAACGGCACGCATACCGGCTGGATGGGCTCGGTGCTCGACATCACCGAGCGTAAACAGGCCGAAGAACTGGCGCGTCAGCAGGAAGAAAAACTGCAGGCAACCTCGCGCCTGGTGACCATGGGCGAGATGGCCTCGACACTGGCCCACGAGCTCAACCAGCCGCTGGCAGCCATTTCCAGCTACAACACGGGCTGCATGAACAAGCTCGATTCCGGCAAGTTCACTCCGGATGAATTGCGCGGAGCGATGGAGAAACTTGGCGTACAGGCGCAACGCGCCGGCAAGATCATCCGCCGGGTACATGATTTCGTGCGCAAGAGCGAACCGAAGCTGGCCGAGTGTGACCTGGCGGAAGTCGTCGACGACGCCATCGGATTCATTGAGCACCTGGCGCAGAAGCGCAATGTACGCATCGGGCGGGAGATTCCCGGCTGGCGCCAGCCATTGCTGGCCGATCAGGTGATGATCGAGCAGGTACTGCTCAACCTGATGCGCAACGCCATCGAGGCGATGAGCGACACCGAGCCCGATCGGCGCCGATTGACGGTGCGCGTTACGCAGCACGAGGGCCAGATCGAGGTACGCGTCATCGACAACGGCAGCGGCATTGCCGACGCCGTCAAGGAGCGGCTGTTCACCCCGTTCTTCTCAACCAAGCCGAACGGCATGGGCATGGGGCTCAACATCTGCCGATCGATCATCGAATTCCACAAGGGACGCCTCTGGGTCGAAGCCAACCCGGAAGGCGGCACGATCTTCGTGTTCACCCTGCCACTGGGGTCTGCCGAGCCATGACACACAACGTTCATCTGGTCGACGACGACGAAGCCATCCGGGATGCGCTCGGCTGGCTACTTGAGTCACGCGGCCTCAGTTGCAAGACCTATCCCTCGGGCGAGTCGTTTCTCGCGGCCTGGACGCCCGAACTCACGGGTTGCCTGCTGCTCGACATCCGCATGCATGGCATGAGTGGCCTGGAGTTGTTCGACCGGCTTCTCGAGCGTGGCAACTTGCAGCCGGTCAGCGCCGGGCTCCACGCCGAAAGAAAGGATTCGCCGGAAGAATAGGTCTTGCACAGGAGACCGCGCGACTCGAGCAGCCAGCCAAGAGCGTCGCGGATG
>JAUPVD010000440.1 GCA_030917225.1 Pseudomonadota bacterium | reverse complement strand
CCCAGGCTGCAGATCAACGCGCAGAACTGCGTGCACTGCAAGACCTGCGACATCAAGGACCCGACACAGAACATCAACTGGGTGGTGCCGCAGGGCGGCGAAGGGCCAACCTACCCGAACATGTAATTCTGGTCAGCACACGCAAAAACGCCGTCACGAGGACGGCGTTTTTCGTTGACCGAAGCGACTGCAATCAAGCTTCGAGGGCGAGTGCGATCGAGTAGATTTCGTCACCGGACGCACTGACAAAATCGGCGATCGTCTGCCGATCCAGACCCAGCGCAGCACCTTCCTGCGACCTCGCGCCAGCGCGCTCTTCAGCATCTTCGAACGGGTTGGTCGGCGGTGCCAGCCAGCAGGCCAGGAACAGGACATCCGAAAGCGACTGCGGTGGCATGCTGCCACCAAAGTTGCCGCGCCCTGCCACCGCTGCAATCGTCGTTTCCGGCAAGCCCAGTGTCGTCAGCAGTTTGGGGCCGGATTTGGCATCGAGTTCATCCAGAGCCTCGACCAGCGTCGGTTGATCCTTGAGCAGTTCGGGATGTTTTTCGGCCGCAATGCCGAGCAGGTAGAAGCGCCCGAGATCATGGACGATACCGGCCAGCATCGCTTCATCGGCTGGCATGGAGGACAGCCGGCGGGCAACGACATAAGCCAGCGCGGCGACGTGGATGCTTCGTTCCCAAAGGCGGTTGGCCAGTTGCCGGCAAGCCGCCATGCGCTGGGAATGGCGTAGCTGATCGAGCGTCAGCGCCATCGCCAGAGAGCGGATAGGCGCCACGCCGACGCGCATGACCGCCTGCTTGAGGTCGGTGATGTTGTTACCGGCAGGATTGAGCGCCGCTGAATTGGCCATGCGGATCACCTTGGCCGACAGCAGCGGTTCAGCCATCACGATGCGGGCCAGATCGTCCATGGCCAGTTCCGGATTATCGACGGCGCGCATCACGCGCAGGCTGACATCGGCGCTGGTGGCAAAACTGAGCTCATCCGCCTCCATCGACTGTGCGTACGGACTCAACGCATCAATTGCAGCTTGCACAGCAGGCGTCATGAAAATCTCCGGTTCTTTGTAGCGGACAATTCTAGCCTGAATATCGCCCGGCGGGCGACGACAGGAATTGCCCCCTGTCGGCGTAGCCCTGCCAGCGACGAACGTCCGTCTTCATGCTAAATTTGGCACTGAGTCCAGCCATGGGAGCCATTGTCCTCCCTCCGCATGCGTGGTTTTCGCTGATTGGGAACGATCCACTCGATGAACGATCCTCGAACCGATGTCCTGACCATCGCCAGCAGCAAGCCCGTGCGCAACGGACTGCTGCGCTTTCTGGATAGCGGCCACGACTTTACCGATGCTGAAAAGACGCTCTGCTACAAGCACCGCTACGTCAACTCGGTCGTCGTAACCTGCGGCGTCATTGTCAGCAGCTTCGGCATCTGGCGGCTGCTGACCGGCTACAACCAGTTCGTTGCGATTCTCGACCTGGTTTTTGGTGCGACCATCCTTGGCCTCATCGTCGTCCTCAGAATCAATCCGAAATCCATCGTTGAACCCGTTGGCACGGCCGTGCTGGCACTTTCCTTCGCGATGTTCAGCTTCGTCTACGTGATCATCCCGGACAGTGTGCGCAGCGGGCCGTTCCTGCTGATCACCGCCTCGGCCTTCTTCCTGAAGGGCATCCGGCACGGCGTCGGCTGGATGTTTCTGTGCATGGGGATGATGCTGGCCGTCGAGCTTGTTCCGTCATCCCATGCCAAGGGCTGGTACGGCACGCTGACCAGCATGCTGGACATCCTCTGTCTGACGATACTGCTGGCGCTCTACGAGCACCAGAAAAATGCGGATGCCAATCGCTTGCGCAGCAACGAAGAGCGATTTCGCGCGATCTTCGATTCGTCGAACGACGCGATCCTGTTGCTTGAAGGCGGGCAGTTTTCGCAATGGAACGGCCGGGCCCCGGAACTCTTTCAATGCACTCCGGACTGTTTCACCGGCCGGCGCCTCGTCGATCTGCTGTCGGACAGCGCACCTCCCGAGCATCGTGCAGACCTGAATGCAGCGGAAACAGCGGTACTTTCCGGCATCACCCTGCCAGCCGAAGTGCTTCTCAGACGGCAATCCGGACCCGATTTCTACGCCAATATCCGTCTCACACAGATGAGCATCGGGGAGCAGTCCTTCATCCAGGCCATCATCCGCGATATCGATGCCCGCAAGCGCAGCGAGCTTGAACTCGCCCGTTATCGCGACGAACTCGAACATCGGGTACAGGAACGTACCCGCAGGCTGGAGGAAAGCGAACTGCGTTTTGCGCGGCTGCTCGAACTCACCGAAGAAGGCATCTTCATCCACGAAAACGGCATCCTCGTTGACGTCACCAATGCCTTCTGCCGCATTACCGGTTACCGCAGGCACGAACTCATCGGCCAGAATTTCCTGACCTTCCTGATCGATCCGGACATGCACCAGTTCATCATCAACTACATGACTGCGAAGAACTCGCACAAGTATGAACTGCGAGTGCGCCGACAGGACGGCAGCTATGTGGAGGTGGAAGCTTTCGGCCGTTCCTTCGAGATCGAAGGACGCGTGTTGCGTGCCGGCGTCTGGCGCGATGTCACCGCGCGCAAGGAGACCGAGAGAACACTGCGCGCTGCCCGGGTATCGGCCGAAGAAGCCAACCGGGCGAAGAGCACCTTCATCGCCAACATGAGTCACGAAATCCGGACTCCGCTCAATGCCATTATCGGCATTACGCACCAGTTGCAGCGCGATGCCGGCGATAGCAGGGAAAAATCGCGCCTGGATCGCGTCGCCGGCGCCGCCAGGCATCTCCTGCAAATTCTTACCGACATCCTCGATATCTCCAAGATCGAAGCGGGAAAGCTGACACTCGAGCAGCAGCCTTTCCTCTTTGCGCGGCTGATCGAAGGCGTTAACAACCTGGTGCAGGACAGTGCCGAGCAGAAAGGCCTGTCGTTCAGGCTGCTGATCGACGAGCGCATGCCAAAGGTGCTGACCGGCGATGCCGTCCGCCTCTCCCAAACCCTGATCAACCTGCTCAGCAACTCCGTGAAGTTCACTGAATGCGGCAATGTCACGCTCTGGGTCTCCGTCACGGCCATCAACGAAACCAAGGTCACCGTGCGCTTCCGCGTCAGCGACACCGGCATCGGCATGAATGAAGAACAGCAGTCGCGGCTGTTCAGGGATTTCGAACAGGCAGAAAGCACAACCACCCGAAAATACGGTGGCACCGGCCTCGGCTTGTCGATCAGTCGTCGCCTAGTCGACCTCATGGGCAGCCGTATCCAGGTGCGCAGCGAAGTGGGCCGGGGAAGTGAATTCTGGTTTGAGCTCACTTTCCCCTACGGCGCTCCGCTCGCCGGCGACCAGGAAGCGGCAGCACCGGAGGAGACCGGCGCCTCCGTGCGCGCACGGCACGCCGGCGCCAGAATACTGCTGGTCGAAGACACGCCGATCAACCAGGAAGTTGCGATTGATCTCCTTGATGAGGCCGGTCTGTGCACCGACATCGCCGAAAACGGCAAGCAGGCGGTCGACCTTGTTCGCGACGGATCCTACGACCTGGTCTTGATGGACCTGCAGATGCCGATCATGGACGGGCTCCGTGCCACGCTCGCCATTCGTGCCCTGCCCGACCGCAAGACGCTACCGATCGTCGCCATGACAGCAAATGCCTATGCCGAAAACAAGGCAGACTGCCTGCAGGCGGGGATGAACGACTACATCGCAAAACCCATCGAACCGCCCGTCTTTTTCGCGACGCTTGCCCGTTGGCTTCCGAATCTCCCAAGCCAGCCGGAGGCTTTTGCGGCACAGACCCCACCAACCGATGCCTACGCCGACACCGAAAGAGAAACCGCTATTCGAGAAGCCCTTGGCCGACTCGCTGAAACGCCTTGCTTTGCCGGACTGGGTAACGTCACCATTGCTCAGCGCAAGCCGCGCCGCTACCTTGAACTTCTCGGACAATTCTTCGAACAGCATGCCGATGATGGCCTTCGGTTGCAGTCCTGCATAGAGACCGGAACGGCGTCTTCGCTCGTCGAAGCACACAGGCTGGCACATACGCTCAAGGGCGTTGCCGCCACCTTTGGCCTGGCCGATTTGCTGGCCATTGCCGAAGATGCCCAGCATCAGCTGACGATACCGACAGGAACAACGGAAGAACTGGCCGCGGCTACCAGAATCGACGAGGCTGCGCTCCTTGCAACCGCAGCTCGCCTGCACACTGCACTTCAGCAGCTGCAGGCATCCGCCCACGAGATTCTCGAACCGAAAAAAAAGCCCTGACCGTTTTTGGCCAGGGCTTTTCTGCAACGCACCGTTCTCAGAACATCGATTCTTCCAGCGCCAGCGCACCGGCAGCACCGTCCATCACCGTCACCGCCAACCCGGCCGCACGCGTCAGCTGGTGGTCGGCAAAGAAGCGGGTGGTAATGATCTTGGCTGGAAAAAATGGATCCTGGTCGCCGCCATCGATCCTGGCTTGCGCGACCAGGGCCGCGCGTGCCATCTGCCAGCCGCCTGCGACGATGCCGAACAGCCACAGGAAGGGTACGGCACCGACCGAGGTAGCCCGCACATCCTTGCCGTAGTTTTCGACGATCCAGGTCGCCGCCTTTTCCAGTTCGTTGATGCCGGCCGTGAAGCGGGCGCGGATGGCGGCGAAGTGCTCGCCGCCCTGCTTCGCCAGTTCGCTGTCGAGTTGGCGCATCATGCCGATCACCGCCTTGATCGTGGCCCCGCCTTCGCGGGCCATCTTGCGGCCGATCAGGTCGTTGGCCTGGATGCCAGTGGTACCTTCGTAGATGGTCGAGATACGCACGTCGCGCATGTGCTGCGCGGCACCGGTTTCCTCGATGAAGCCCATGCCGCCATGCACCTGCACGCCGGTCGAGGCCACCTCGCAGCCGACCTCGGTGCTCCAGCCCTTGACCACCGGGATCATCAGGTCGACGAAGGCCTGATTCTGCGCACGCACAGCCTCGTCGGCGTGGTGATGCGCCTTGTCGAAGGCGGCGCCGACGACGTAGGCGAGTGCACGCATGGCCTCGGTCTTGCTCTTCATGTTCATGAGCAGGCGACGCACGTCGGCGTGATGCAGGATGTTGACCTTCGGACCGCCGCGCACGCCGGCGTCGGTGCCCTGGATGCGATCCTTG
>JAUPVD010000439.1 GCA_030917225.1 Pseudomonadota bacterium | reverse complement strand
GCGATGACGGCACAGCTCGCACTTGCCGATCTTGCCGGTCGGCGAGTCGTACTGGTACTTCGGAATGCCGAACGGGCAGGCGGCAACGCAATAGCGGCAGCCGATGCAGGCGTCCGGGTTGTATTCGACGATGCCGGTTTTCGGATCCTTGAGCATTGCCGAAACCGGGCAGGCCGAGACGCAGGAAGGATCGGCGCAGTGCATGCAGGAAGTCTTCATGAAGGCGAAGCCGTTTTCCTCGGCGTCCTTCGTTTCCATCGTGCCGCTGCGATACATCTTGATCAGGTTGAAGGTCTTGCCGCTGGTATCAAGCGGGGTATCCCACAACTGATCCACCGTGGAAAACTCGGCCGGATTGTCGTTGGCCTGCTTGCAGGCAGCAACACAGGCCTTGCAGCCGACGCAGAGCGTGGCGTCATAGAGCAGGCCGAGTGCATCGGGCGGCCGCTGGCGCGTCTCGCGCGCTTCAGCCTTGGTCGTGACAGCGGTTGCCGCCACGGCTGCGCCACCCGCCGCGACAACGCCCTTAAGGAAATTGCGACGGTTGCTCATGTCAGACCTGCTCTTTCTCGCCAGCCTTTTTGGCTTCTTCCGCCTGCTCGGCCTGGTGCGAGAGACCGAGGTTCTTGGCCACCATGGCGCCAGCACCGGCGGCAGCACCGGCCACGGCAGCCAGCACGGCAGCGGCCCCGAGGGTTGCACCGGTGCCCTTCTCTTCGATGATGCGCGGATACTGCAGCGGCGGCTCGATGTTCTTCAGTTTGGAAACCATGTGGATCGGTTTCTGGAAACCGACACCCTGCTCCGTACAGCCGATACAGGGGTGACCGCAACCGACCGGCCAGGTCCCCGAACCGGCATCGCCGAACAGGATGGTCGGGCAGTTGGCGTAAGTTTCCGGCCCCTTGCAGCCCAGCTTGTACAGGCAGTAGCCCTTGCGATGACCTTCGTCGCCGAAGTCCATGGCAAAGCGGCCAGCGTCGAAGTGGGCGCGGCGCTCGCAGTTTTCATGGACCAGACGGGAGTAGGCAAATTTCGGACGGCCCAGCGCGTCGATCTCAGGCAGTGCGCCGAAGGTCAGGAAATGGACGACGGTGGACAGGAAGTTGTACGGGTTGGGCGGGCAGCCAGGAATGGTGACCACCGGCTTGTCGGTGATGATCTTGTTGACGCCGACGGCACCGGTCGGGTTCGGATCGGTGGAAGGCATGCCGCCCCACGAGGAACAGGAGCCGATGGCGATGATCGCCGCCGCATCCTTGGCACATTCCTTGAGCAATTCGATCGCTGTCTTGCCGCCGATCTTGCAGTAGATGCCGCCGTCCTTGGTCGGGATCGCACCTTCGACCACCAGCACGTACTTGCCGGCATTCTCTTTCATCGCCGTGGTTCGCGCTGCCTCGATCTGGTGGCCGGCTGCGGCAAACAGTGTCTCGTGATAGTCGAGCGAGATGACGTCGAGGATCAGCTTTTCCAGCGTCGGATGCTCGGCACGCAGCATCGACTCGGTACAGCCCGTGCATTCCTGGAAGTGCAGCCAGATCACGGAGGGACGCTTCTTGGTCGCCACTGCTTCTGCTACGGCAGCATCGGCTCCTTGTGGCAAGCCAAGCGTGGTCGCCATCGCGGCGCAGAACTGCAGGAACTCGCGACGCGACATCTGCAACCGCTCGGCTGCTGCCGCGATCTTGTCGTTCAGTTCCAGCGACAACAGACTGGTATTAGCCATAACCTCACCCTTCTTCTGAAAACACCCGGTACTTGCCGGGAGATCACACTGCACACTGTCGCGCACGCGGCGCACCTTTTTGGCAAGGCACATACAAGAACCATGCCAAATACGATTTTTGTTTTAAAACAGTGTGATAGAAGAAAAGCAGGAAACGGGATTACGCAAACCGCTTACAAGGCTCCACGCAAAGTGAAAACCTGGTGACCAGTAAAACCGGAAAGGAAGTTGGCGCAGGCGGACGCCTGCGCCAGAAGGTGATCAGTAGCTGATGCTGAAGCTGGCGACGTCGACGCGGATGGTGTCCCGACCAAGGGCGAGTGCCGCATAGCGGACAAAGTCATGCGCCCAATCCTTGCCGTCAACGAAGCGGCTTTCACCACCGTAACGTGCCACGCTGAGAATCTTGTCGATGATCAGCACCTTGCCAACGGGGTTGCTCGGCTCGCACTCCAGATCGGTGAACTCCTTGTCGAACCAGCGACGCGCTTCCTCTGCACTGCGCCCGGCGAGATCGCCATCGGACATCTTGAACTCGTACTGCTTGTCCTTACCGAACATGACTACGACGTGATAAAGCATCTGTGTCCTCCAGCTTCTAATTTTTTGAACGGTCTATTCTAGCCACTTTTTGCCCGATGCCGAACTCTTCGCGAACCAGCATCAAATATTCCGGCAGACAGCCCTTCACCGACCTGCGTGAAAGAATCATACCTCGCCCCCGGATTGCCGAATGTCGCCGAAATGACCATTGTCTGCAATGGCCGGGAAGCTTCATTGTCTTTCACCTGCGGGGCGACTACCATTGCGCAACCCCCACCTCGTTGCATCGAGCAGCAGGGACTGAGGACACCAACGCAGCACCGGGAAAACAATGGACCCGACCGACGAAGAAATCACCGCCATCCGCGAACAGCTGTACGAACTTCAGGTGGAGCACCGCGATCTGGATCTGGTCATCGAGCACCTGATCCTCAATCCGCCCCCCGACCAGTTACTGATTCGCCGCCTCAAGAAGCGCAAGCTGCATCTGAAGGACCGCATCACGCTGCTTGAACGCATGCTCATCCCCGACATTCCCGCCTGACCATGCAACTGACTCTCGATGGTGTGGCGTGCAACATCGCCACCTGTGGCCCGGCCACAGGTACCGCAAAAACGAACCTGATTCTTGTCCATGGCGCGGCCAACGACCGCGATGCCTGGCGTGACATCGTTCCCGCACTCAGCGAGGGCGGCATCAGCACCTTCATTCCCGATCTGCCGGGGCACGGCATGTCGAGGGGTGCGGCGCTTGGCTCGATAGAGGCACTCGCCGATTGGCTGCTTTCGCTGATCGACGCACTTGAGCTGGAGCAAGTCGCTCTGGCCGGCCACTCGATGGGTTCGCTGATAGCACTGGAAGCGGCAGCACGAGACAGCACAATCGGGCGAATCAGCCACCTGGCCCTGCTCGGCAGCGCCGTACCGATGCCCGTCTCCGACACCTTGCTGGAAACGGCACGCCGGGTGCCGGATGAAGCCTGCAGGATGGTGGCGACGTGGTCGCATACCCCCGCTTTCTTCGTCACAGGCGGTGGTGGCCACGGGGTCTGGGGACCGGGCAAGACGCTGGCCGTCATGCGGCGCAACAGCACCACGCTGGCGGGCGATCTGGCCAACTGCAACAGCTATGAGAATGGATTGCAGGCAGCGGCGAAGGTGAGTTGCCCTAGCCTGCTGCTGCTCGGCAAGCGAGACCGGATGACGCCCCTGCGGGCAGTACAACCGCTGCAGGATGCACTGCGCAACGTGACCCGGGTCGAGCTGCCGGACTGTGGCCACGCGATGATGGTTGAAAAGCCGCAGGAAGTGGCTGCGGCACTGCGCAGTTTCCTGACCTGAGCGCCGCCAAGGCGGCCTGGATCAGAGGACCTTGGTACCGATCCACCAGAAGATGGCAGCGATCAGTGCGCTGGCCGGAATGGTCAGCACCCAAGCCCAGACAATCCCTCCTGCAACCCCCCAGCGCACGGCCGACATCTTCTGCGAGGACCCGACGCCGACAATGGCGCCGGTGATGGTATGGGTCGTCGACACCGGAATGCCCAGTCCGGTGGCCAGGAACAGGGTGATCGCTCCGCCCGTTTCAGCACAGAACCCGCCAACAGGTTTCAGCTTGGTAATCTTCTGACCCATGGTCTTGACGATGCGCCAGCCGCCGAACAGCGTTCCCAGGCCAATCGCCACATAGCAGCAGGCCACGACCCAGATGGGTATCGGATCATTGCTGGTCGAGATGCCAGCCGCAATCAGCAGCATCCAGATAATGCCCATCGTTTTCTGCGCATCGTTGCCGCCATGGCCAAGACTATAGAGCGCGGCGGAAACGAGCTGCAGGCGACGGAACCATTTGTCGACGCGTCGTGGCGTGGTTCTTCGGCATATCCATGACACGAGCACCATCAAAAGCCCACCGAGCAACATGCCGAGCAGCGGCGACACGAAGATGAAAACCAGTGTCTTTGTCACCCCCGAGGAAATCAACGCAGAAGGGCCCGCCTTGGCCAGAGCGGCCCCCACCAGGCCGCCAATCAGTGCGTGCGAAGAGGAGGACGGGATTCCGTAGTACCAGGTGATGAAGTTCCAGGCTATGGCGCCAACCAGGGCGCCAAAGACGACAATGTGATCAATGATGACCGGTTCGATCGTTCCCTTGCCGACGGTGGTAGCCACCTTCAGTTGGAAAACCATCACTGCCACGACGTTGAACAAGGCGGCAAAGGCTACCGCATGCTGTGGCTTGAGCACGCCCGTGGAAACGACAGTGGCAATCGAATTCGCGGCATCGTGAAAGCCGTTCATGAAGTCGAAGGCCAGCGCCAGCAGGACGAGAAATACGACTACGCCCAGGCTGATTTGCAGGGATTCCATGCGCCGTCCGCTTGTAAAGTATCAGGAGTTTTCGAGAACGATGCCTTCGATGACGTTAGCAACGTCCTCGCAGCGGTCGGTAATGGTTTCGAGCAATTCGTAGATGGCCTTCAGCTTGATCAACTGGCGCACATCGGGCTCGTCGCGGAATAGTTTGGACATCGCACCGCGCATCACGCGGTCAGCGTCGGATTCAAGCTGATCGATCTCGCGGCAGGTATTCAGGATGGTCTGGGCATTGTCCATCGAGTGCAGCAGATTGACTGCTGCCTTCACCCGTTTGCAGCAGTCAAGTGTAATCTCGGCAAGCGACATGGCTTCGGGTGTAGCCCGCTGAATGTCGTAAAGTGCGATGGTTTGCGCCACATCCTGGGTGAGATCAAGGATGTCATCCATGCGTGTGATCAGTTGGTGAATTTCGTCGCGATCGAGCGGCGTGATGAAGGTCTTGTGAAGCTGGGCAATGGTTTCGTGCGTGATCTTGTCGGCGGCTGTTTCTGCCTTGTCGATCGCTGCGGCATAGGTTGCAACGCCATCATTGCCAGAGGCCAGCGCAGACATCATGGCAACGAGTTGTTGCCCCCCCTCGACAATCAATTCGGCATGCGCATCGAACAGGTCAAAGAACTTGCCCTCTTTGGGCATCAACTTTCCGAACATTACAGTTCCATTGCAGTTTTGTGACGGACGCGAGTGTACCACCAGTAGGTCCACCACTGCGAACGATCGCGCCCACCTCAGACGTAAAAACGGGGCCAGAAGCCCCGTAAGAATGAATGCCGGCCGGGTAACACCTTCGTTACCCGGCTGCGGCAATCTCAATAAATGTCGTTCTGCGTGTTGTACACGTTGAACTTGCCGGTCGGCGTAATGATCCGCGGATCCTTGATGACGGCCTTCAGCTTGCGCGTCTTGTCATCCACCACAACGATGGCCGATTCCTCGCTACCGGTACTCCAGACCGAGAACCAGACTTCGTCGCCGGCACGGTTGTACTCCGGCTGGACAACGCGCTTGGCGCCCGGCTTGACACCGGCCCACTCACCGATCGGCAGCAGGTCGAAGCTCTTGTCGAGGTTGTTGATATCGAACACGGCGATCGACTGCGAAATGGCGGGATCCGGGTTCAGCGGTGCATCCACCCACAGATTGCTCGACTTCGGATGGCTCTTCAGGAAGAGCTGGCCGCCACCGGCTGCCTTGAGGGTCTGTACTACCTTCCAGGCGTTCTGCGGGTTCTTCTTCGGATCGGTACCGATCAGCGAAACGGTTTCGTCACCCAGGTGACCCGTTGCCCAGACCGGACCAAACTTCGGATGAACGAAGTTGGCGCCACGCCCCGGGTGCGGCGTCTTGCCGACCGAGACCACACCAGCGAGCTTGCCATCCTTGGTATCGATGACGGCAATCTTGTCGGAAGCGTTGGCGGCATCCATGAAGTAGCGGCCGGTCGACTCGAAACCACCGTCATGCAGGAAGCGCGGCGTCTTGATCATCTTGACCTTGAGGTTCTCGAGGTCCGTGTAATCGACCATATGCACCATGCCGGTTTCCTTGGCGTTGACCAGGAATTCCGGACGGTAGTGCGAACCGACGATGGCGGCAACGCGCGGCTCCGGGTGATACTCGTTGGTGTCCGACGTCATGCCACGGGTACCCACAACCTTGAGCGGCTTCAGTGTATCGCCGTCCATGATGGTGTACTGCGGCGGCCAGTAGGTGCCGGCAATCGCATAACGGTCTTCGTAGCCCTTGTACTTCGAAGTCTCAACCGAGCGGGCTTCCAGGCCAACCTTGATCTCGGCAACCGGCGCCGGCTTTTCCATCCACATGTCGATCAGCACGATCTAGGCGACGCGGCCGATGACGTAGAGGTAACGACCCGACTTCGAAATACGCGAAATGTGCACCGCGTAGCCAGTGTCGATCACGTCAAGAATCTTCTTGCTGGCGCCATCGATCAGCGCAATCTTGCCGGCGTCGCGCAGCGTCACCGAGAAAAGGTTGGCGAGATCGATATTGTTCATCTTGACCTTAGGGCGCTGCGACGGCGGAATGAGCAGCTTCCACGACGCATTCATTTCCTTCAGGCCATATTCCGGCGGTGTCGGCGGCTCATGCTGCACATAGCGCGACATGATGTCCACTTCCTTCTCGGTCAACGTGCCTGAGCTGCCCCAGTTCGGCATGCCTTGCGGCGAACCGTAGTTGATGAAGGTCTTCAGGTATTCGGTACCGCGCTCCAGCGTGATGTCGGTGGTCAGCGCCTTGCCAGTTGCGCCCTTGCGCAATACGCCGTGGCAGCCGGCGCAACGTTCGAAGTAAATCTTCTTGCCGATCTCGAACTCTTCCTTGCTCATCGCCGGCGACTTCGGATTCAGCGCCTGCATCATCTCAACACCGCCAACAGGAGAGGTGCCACCAACCTGCATGCCCCCTTCTTCGAGCGCTTTAGGCTTGGCTTCCTGCGCATTTACACTGCCGACCGCCAACGCGACCGACGCGGCCATCAGCAGCCATTTCATCGACATACCTTGCTTCATTCGTCTTCCCCCTCTGGTGAAAATACCAATCAATTCGTAAAAACTGAAAATTTGGTGTTTAAGCGTCCTTCCCACCGAAAGGCTGTCCCCTCCTCGGCAGAACGACACCGGATATCCTACAACACAGCATGATACAAAAGAAACATATTGTGACATATTTGATCTATGCAAAGTTTGGGGCCATAAATGGCCATCTCACATAGGAACGAACCTAGCAGCAAGGGCTGCGTCTGTGCAGCGAGAGACCTGCCAGCGCGCAACCGCCGGCCAGAAAACGCATCCAGGGTTCAGGCAGAAAGTGAATTGTTTCGGATATTGCGTATCAATCGGCGTTGCGCCGGTTGCAGGGCAGAAAGCTAGCGACGCTCAACGCGGCCAGACACCACCTGTATGCGATCACCCTTGCGAACAGCTGGTTTGCTGTCCTGCTCGAATGTCGCATAGGAACCATCATCATAACGAACCGTTACCAGCCAGGGCTTGGCAGTCGGCTGAGCAGCCTTCTTTCGGGCCTCCCGGGACTGGGAGCCAGTGCCGGCGATGGTCAGCGTACCCACTTCCTCCCCCGGACCAGAATCGCCAGTGCGCGCCGGATTCACTTCCTCGCGGGCGATTCCTGGCTGCGTCTGAGGCGAAACCTGGCGGACGTTGCTCACCACGCCGCAACCGGGGCAACGCGAATCGCCGCTAGTCATGTACTTGCGCATTTCCTCGGGGGATTGAGGAATATTCAGCGGCTTCTCTGCGGCAGAAAGCAACGGAGCAAGCAAGAAGCACAGTACCAGTACGCACAAACGACTCATCTGCAACTCCAGAGGCACGACAGAACGACTACTGCGCTTCAACCAGCAGCGCGCCTTTCGGATACTCGGCAAAGCCGGGAGCCGTATGCAAGGACACCACGTTGGCTACGTTGAGGTACACCGCCCCACCGCGAGGATGCGGAAAAACCATGACCGGCATTTCCAGCAGCCGGTTCAGGTTTTGGAAAAACTGGATCTGGTTCTGCAAGCGACGCTGCAGCTCGGCCATGACGCGATACCCACCGGCAAGTTCGAAGCAGAGATACCCCACATACTGCTCGCCCGGTGCAACGCCTTCACGAAACGCCGAAGTTGCCGCCTTGGAGCGGACCCGGAAAACTTCTTCGTCCTCGATCACCGTCACCTCATCACCGAGTGTCGTTGGAATCGAAACCGGTTCGGTCGTCAGCAGATCGATGCGGCTGATGGCAGAAGGCTGGAGCAGCGTGCAGGCCGCGCCGCAGCCAAGGATCAGCGAATGCCCCGAAAACAGCTTGTTCGCGTGCGCTTCGGCGAGGATTGCCTGCACCAGCGCTGGATCGTTCTGGGAAAAATCGAGAACGTCGCCGTTGGTCAGATATACCCGAATGTCCATGACTAACTCCGTCTTCTGGTTGAATGACATTGTCGCATTGTAGCGAAAGATGCTTGGACCCGCGTGATATCCAAACGGCGGCTATGCGACAGAGGTTTGGGCATGCCCGCGTATCGGGTTATATTGCCGCAACGAAGCAATTTGAAGTGCCCTGCAAAGCGATGGACTGCATGATCGGCTTCCGACGCAAGAAACAAAAAAGCCCTTGTTTCCAAGGGCTTAGTTGCATTTCTGGCGGAGAGGGTGGGATTCGAACCCACGGTACCTTGCAGTACGCCTGATTTCGAGTCAGGTACATTCGACCACTCTGCCACCTCTCCGCGAAAGGCGCGCAGTATAGCACAAGTCCACAGACACAATGCGCCGGCTTATTCCTCTTTTCCTATCCCTGCTCCTGCTCTCCGCCTGCGGCGAACGGCAACCGCCTACGCTCAAGGAGAGCAAGGAGCTGATCGTGCTCACTCGCGAGGGACCGACAACCTACACGCGCGACGATGCCGGCAATCTCTCAGGATTTGAATACGATCTGGCACAGCTCTTTGCCGAGGAACTGGGGCTCCCCGTACGTTTTGTCGTGGTACGTCACGACAAGGATATCGTCAAGAAACTGAAAGCCGGCAAGGCGCATTTTGGCGCTGCCTGGCTGTCGCCGCCGACCGACCCGGCACTCATTGCCGGCCCGAGCTATTTCTCCAGCAGCAACATCATTGCCCAGCACGAGGGCACCTTGCCGATCGATACGCCGGACGACCTCGACGGAAAATCGGTGCAGGTTCTCGCCAAATCAAGGCAGGCGACCGCACTGCATGAGCTGAAAAAACAGTTCCCCAACATCCAGATCGAGGAGCGCAAGGCGGCAAGCGAACTCGAACTGCTGGAACGCATTGCCGAGCAGCGCGGCGAGTCCGCGTTGGTGGATCGAGCGATCCTCGACATCGCCTCAAACTTTTACCCGCAACTTGAATATGCCCTGACGCTGGGAACCGAAACGCCGATTGCCTGGGTTTTCCCGGCGGCGTCCGAGCCGGAGTTATTGAGCCGTGCCGGCAGCTTTTTTGAGCGCCTTCGCGCCGAGGGTACGCTGGCCAAGTTGACCGACCGCTATTTCGGTCATGTCGAACGCCTCAGCCAGGCTGATGCGCTGACCTTCATTGAGCGTATTCGCACCACGCTCCCCCCCTATCGCCCCTTGTTCCAGGCCGCGCAGGCCAGCACCGGCATCGACTGGCGCCTGCTTGCCGCGCTTGCGTATCAGGAGTCGCAATGGAACCCGCTGGCCACCAGCCCGACCGGCGTGCGCGGCATGATGATGCTGACCGAGGACACCGCCGATCACCTGCGCGTCAGCAACCGGCTTGATCCGAAACAGAGCATTCGTGCCGGTTCGCAGTATTT
>JAUPVD010000438.1 GCA_030917225.1 Pseudomonadota bacterium | reverse complement strand
TTTCGCTCGGCATGAAGCAACTGGGTTCTGATCCGTGGAAGGCAATTTCGCGGCGTTATCCGCCCAATACCCGTCTGTTCGGCAAGGTCACCAATATTGCTGACTACGGCTGCTTCGTCGAAATCGAGGAAGGCGTTGAGGGTCTGGTGCACGTCTCCGAGATGGACTGGACCAACAAGAACGTTCACCCCTCCAAGGTTGTGCAGCTGGGCGACGAAGTCGAAGTCATGATCCTCGAGATCGACGAAGACCGCCGCCGTATCTCGCTGGGCATGAAGCAGTGCCAGGCCAACCCGTGGGAAGAGTTTTCGCAGAACCACAAGAAGGGTGACAAGGTCAGCGGTCAGATCAAGTCGATCACCGACTTCGGCGTGTTCATCGGCCTGCCCGGCGGCATCGATGGCCTGGTTCACCTGTCCGACCTGTCGTGGTCGCAGACTGGCGAAGAAGCCATCCGCGGCTTCAAGAAGGGCGACGAAGTGCAGGCAGTCGTGCTGGCCATCGATACCGACAAGGAGCGCATCTCCCTGGGTATCAAGCAGCTCGAAGGCGACCCCTACACCAGCTATATCGCTACCCACGAGAAGAACGCCATCACCCGTTGCACGGTGAAGTCGGTCGATGCCAAGGGTGCCGTGATGATGCTGGACGGTGACGTCGAAGGCTACCTGCGTGCTTCCGAGTTCTCGCGTGAGCGCATTGAAGACCTGTCGCAGCACCTCAAGGTCGGTGATGTCCTTGAAGCCATGATCATCAACGTGGATCGCAAGACCCGCGGCATCAACCTGTCGATCAAGGCCAAGGATCAAGCCGAGCAGCATGAAGCGATGCAGAAAATTGCCTCCGACAATGCAGCTTCCGGCACGACCAACCTGGGTGCCCTGCTGAAGGCGAAACTCAACAACCAAGGCTAAGCATGACCAAATCCGAGCTGATCGCCCGGCTGGCTGTACGTTTTCCGCAGCTGGTCGCGAAGGATGCTGATTTCGCGGTGAAGATGATGCTGGATGCGATGTCCGAGGCCTTGGCCAAGGGTGATCGCATCGAGATCCGGGGGTTCGGCAGCTTTGCGCTGAACTACCGTCCGCCGCGTGTTGGCCGGAACCCGAAGTCGGGAGACAAAGTCAGTGTCCCGGAAAAGTGGGTTCCTCACTTCAAGGCCGGCAAGGAGCTGCGGGAGCGCGTGGACACTGCGGACTCCTGAGCACAAGCTGTGGTAGATTGCGGGCGGCAACGGAAGTTGCCGCCCTTTTTTATGCTTGGGGGTTGAGAGTGCCTGACAGAGTGAAATCGCGTCCTGCGCCGGGTATTTTTCGGGATGCAGTGCTAGGCGCGGGGGCGACGCTTGAGTCATTCTCAAGCGAGCCGCCGCAACGCGGCAATGCGCCCGAAAAATACCCGGCCCTTCGGGTTGCTGCGCAAAGCGGCGCCCGCTTCGTTGCACGGCTTGCCGATGGAATAACCATCGGCAGCGCCGCGCGTCTCGCGTTCATCCGCTCTGCGCAGCAACGCAGGCCGGTTTCACTCTGTCAGGCACTCTAAGATGCGCACGCTGGTCTGGGTAGTCCGGGGAGTCATCTTCCTCTTTCTGTTTGCCTTTGCGATCAAGAACACTGATCCGGTCAGCGTTCAACTGTTTCTTGATACTGCCTGGCAAGCTCCGCTGGTCATTGTGGTTCTGGCCTTCTTTGCAGCGGGCGCCTTCTTTGGCGCAGTATCGCTGCTCGGAACGGTTTTTGGTCTGCGCCGCGAAGTGTCGACCCTTCGGCGTGAACTCAACGCCGCCAAAGCCGAGGTCCGGGTGGTCGCGCCACCCCGTGCATGATGGAATTTGAATACTGGCAACTACTGCTGTTCCCGGCCTTCTTCGGGCTGGGCTGGGCTGCGGCACGTATTGATATCCGCCATCTGGTCAAGGAGTCGCGCTCGCTACCGCGTTCCTATTTTCAGGGCTTGAATTTTCTGCTCAACGAGCAGCCCGATCGGGCTATCGAATCCTTTGTCGAGGCGGTCAAGGTTGACCCGCAGACGGTCGAGCTCCACTTCGCATTGGGCGGCCTGTTCCGGCGCCGTGGCGAAACCGATCGTGCCATCCGCATGCACCAGAATCTGATCGAGCGGGATGATCTGCCGCAGGATCTGAAGCTGGCGGCGGTTTCGGAACTGGGGCAGGACTATCTCAAGGCCGGCCTGCTGGACCGTGCCGAAGAAACCTTCGAGCGCCTGCGGGGAACTATGCTCGACGAGGATGCCAAGCGCAACCTGCTCGAAATCTACCAGTTGGGCAAGGACTGGGGACGTGCCATTGCCATAGCCGGCGAGCTTCCAGACGTTGCATCGCGCAAGGAAATCGCCGAGTACTACTGCGAGCTGGCGGCAGCCGAGATGATTCGTTCGCGCCGCGATGAAGCGCGGGCGCACCTGGCGACAGCGCTTGAAACCAACCGCCTGTGTGTTCGTGCCAGCTTGCTGCAGGGAGACCTCCATGCGCAGGAGGGCGATCATCAGGCCGCCATCGATAGCTGGCAGCAGATTGAAGCGCAGAATCCCGCCTATCTGGCGCTTGTCGCGCAGCGCCTGCTGGCGGCCTACCGGGCGATTGATCGTCGCGATGACGGCTTGCGCTTGCTGCGCGGGTATCTCGAAAACTACCACTCGCTTGATCTCCTCGATGTCGTCTTCCAGCTCGTTCTCGAAGGGGATGGTCCCGAAGTTGCCTATACCCTTGTTCGCGACGAGTTGCGCCGCAATCCGACCTTGCTTGGTTTCGACAAACTGCTGGAAGCGCGGCTGTTCACCGCGTCGCCAGAAGTCCGTGCAGACATCGACCTCGCCAAGGGCATCGTGCAGAACTACACGCGCCGCCTGGCGCGTTATCGGTGCGATAATTGCGGCTTCAAGGCGCGTCAGTTCTACTGGCGCTGCCCGGCGTGCGGCGGCTGGGAAACCTATCCGCCCAAGCGCACGGAAGAATTCGATCTGACGCCCTGAGGAACGGGATGAAAACCTTTTTTGTACGCATTGCGGTGAACTGCGCATGAGCCGCTTGCCCGATCTTTCCGACGCCCGCCTGCTGGTGGTCGGCGATGTCATGCTCGACCGCTACTGGTTCGGCGATGTCAGCCGGATTTCCCCCGAAGCGCCAGTGCCCGTGGTCAAGGTGGAACGCAGCGAGGAGCGCCCCGGTGGCGCGGCCAACGTCGCACGCAATGCGGCAGCCCTTGGGGCAAAAGTTGCGCTGCTGTCCGTCGTTGGGGATGACGAGGCGGGTGCAACGCTGGGCCGTCTGATGGCGAACGAAAACGTGCAGTCGAGTCTGCACCTCGACGCCGCCATCAGCACTACCGTCAAGCTGCGCGTCATCGGTCGTCAGCAGCAATTGCTGCGCATCGACTTTGAAACAACGCCGTCGCACGAAGTGCTGCAGGCCAAGCTCGCTGAATTCGAGAAGCT
>JAUPVD010000437.1 GCA_030917225.1 Pseudomonadota bacterium | reverse complement strand
TGCGCAGTTCGATAGCCATGTCGGTTTCCTCGCTGGCGCGATCATACGGGTCGGCAAAGACTGTCGCTTCGTCCTGCATGGAGTGTACCTTGCGCTCAATGTCTTCGCCAAGATCCAGCTTCAGAGTTGCCAGAAACTTGCGAAAATGAGTCAGCTGCTTGGTGTTCATGTATTCCTCGCCCTTCTTCGGGACGTAGGGGGTGAAATGTTTGTGGAGCAGGTCTTCAGCCATTTTTCGGGGATCTTTCGGAGTGCGTCCGTTTTGGAAAAGCAGCTTTAATATCAGAAATACCGGGGGGGTGCAAGCAAACGGTATAAACGTAAAAAATAGCACTCCCGGCAATTGACCTAGCATGGCCATCTCTCTATAATGCGCCCTTCCTCGGGGCGTAGCGCAGCCTGGTAGCGCATCTGCTTTGGGAGCAGAGGGTCGTGAGTTCGAATCCCACCGCCCCGACCAAATTTGAAACGACGAAGTTGTATTTTCGTACGCAGTTAGTAGTAACTGAGTAGTTACCGAGCAAGTAGTTGTTGCCTGGAGAGATTCAACCCGTGCCCGTAGCTCAACCGGATAGAGCACCGGCCTTCTAAGCCGGGGGTTGTGAGTTCGAGTCTCGCCGGGCGCGCCAAGACAGTGGCGGCATTAGCTCAGTCGGTAGAGCACTGGATTGTGATTCCAGTTGTCACCGGTTCGATCCCGGTATGTCGCCCCAGCAATGGAAAAACGGCGAGTGATGAAAGTCACTCGCCGTTTTTTTTGGTGGTCCCGCCCCTGTATTGCGATCAGGGCATCAGGTCGTTCAACAGGCCATCAATTTCGCTCTGTGACAAGCGCTTGTCTTCAGTGGGGCCGCCACCTTCCACGACAATGATTGCGCCGACCAGCGCCTTCATCGCCTTGCGCAACGACTGCCCGGCGAGGTCCTGGAATTCCTGTGCGACGATGATGTTGGTCAGGTGGCCGCTGATCAGCTTGAGGCTGGCTTCAATGTCCTGACGGCTCCAGTTCTTGGACAGAGAATCCAGGGTGGCACCAACCAGCAGCTTGGCTTCTTCTGCTTCGGCCAAGGATTTGTTGGCAGCATCCGCCGTCATGCGTTCCACGCTGCCGAGGATGGCCGAGACGTTGCGCGGGTTCTGGGTGGCTTTCTTGTTCAGCCCCTTGGCGGCCTGCTTCAGTTCCCTTGCCAGCCCCTTGAGTTCGTCGAGAACGTGGCTGCTGTCGGATCTTCTGGTAGTAGTCTTGCGCACTGGCTTTTTTGCAGGCGCCTTGGTGGCGGGCTTGCCGGATTTTGGCGCCGGCACAGCTTTGCTCTTTACTGTCGTTTTTGTCGCCGCTTTTGTCGCCATTCAAACCCCCATTTTTTCAAAGATCTTGTTGAGTTTCTCCGACATCGTTGCGCCGGTGAACGGCTTGACGATGTAGCCGGAGGCGCCGGCCTGTGCAGCTGCGATGATGTTTTCCTTCTTTGCTTCAGCAGTGATCATCAGTACCGGCAGATGCTTGAGTGCCGGATCGGCGCGAATCGACTGAAGCAGGGTGAGACCGTCCATGTTCGGCATGTTCCAGTCGGTCACCACGAAATCAATGCCGCCGGATTTGAGGCGGCCAAGTGCGATCGCACCGTCTTCCGCTTCTTCGACGTTGTTGAACCCGAGCTCCTTGAGGAGGTTGCGAACAATGCGGCGCATCGTGGAAAAATCGTCGACCACAAGAAATTTCAGTGTTGTTCTGTCTGCCATGGAGTCGTCTGTAACTGGATGAGGAAATTGAAGACTATCAGTTCTGTCGGAAATGGGAATACGGGGCGTGCAAAAAACCATGAGCCGATGGGTGCCGGTACCTTGCTTCGTGGAAGTTTGGTCTTGTCATGCACCCGAGCAAAATGGTGGGCCTAAGGCAGTTCGTCGTAGCGCAACAGGAAAACGAACTCGTTGCCGCCATTCGTTTCCAGCCAGGTGAAAGGCGTCTGCGGGAAGGCTGCTTCCAACACCTCGCGGTTATGCCCGATCTCGACGACCATCAACCCGCCGGGGTTCAGGTGATCCTTTGCTTCGCGCAGCATGATGCGAACCAGATCGAGTCCGTCGCTGCCGCCGGCGAGCGCCATTTCGGGTTCCCGCCGGTATTCCTCCGGCAAAGCGAGCATCGACTCGGCATTGACATAGGGCGGGTTGGAAATGATCAGGTCGTAGCGTTGGCGGGCAACGCCAGCAAACAGGTTGGAGTGCACCAGCCGCACCTGATCGTCCAGGCCATAGTCGTTGATGTTGCGCTTGGCGACGGCAAGTGCATCTGTCGAGAGGTCGATGGCATCGACCTGAGCGCGTGGGAAGGCCAGTGCGGTCAGGATGGCCAGGCAACCGGAACCGGTGCACAGATCGATGGCGCTGGTAACCGCATAGGGGTCTTCCAGCCAGGGTTCAAGTTGTTCCTCAAGCAGTTCGGCAATGAAGGAGCGAGGCACGATGACGCGCTCGTCGACGTAAAAGCGGTGTTCGCCGAGCCAGGCTTCATGCGTGAGATAGGCAGCGGGTACCCGATTGCTAACACGGCGTTCGACGATGTCCAGAACGGTATCGCGTTCCGCTCTGGTCAGGCGCGCATCAAGGAAGGGTTCAAGACGATCGAGCGGGAGGTGCAGCGTATGCAGCAGCAGATAGACCGCTTCATCCCAGGCGTTGTCGCTGCCATGACCGAAGAAGAGGCCGGCTTCGTTGAAGCGGCTGACCGCGAAGCGCAGGAGGTCGCGAAGCGTGAGCAGTTCAGTGTTGTTCTGATCGGGCATATGTATCAGGCAGGGGGTGTCAGTAATTGTTCGAGAATGCGACGATAGATACCGGAAAGGCGTGGCAGGGCGGCCGCTTCGACGCACTCGTCGATCTTGTGGATGGTGGCGTTGACCGGACCGATCTCGATGACTTGTGGGCAGATCTGCGCAATGAAGCGCCCATCCGAGGTACCGCCGGTGGTCGAGAGTTCGGTGTCGATGCCGAGTTCGTCGCGGATGGCATTGCGTGCGGCATCAACGAGATCGCCCTTGGCCGTGAGGAAGGGGCGGGCGCCGAGAGTCCAGGCAATGTCGTAGTCGACCCCGTGGCGTTGCAGCGTCTCTTCAAGGCGCTGCTGCAAACCTTCCGGCGTACTCGCAGTCGAGAAGCGGAAGTTGAAGCGAATCTCGACGGTTCCCGGGATGACGTTGGTGGCGCCGGTGCCTCCGTTGATGTTCGAGATTTGCCAGGTGGTTGGCGGAAAGTGCGCGTTGCCTTCGTCCCAGACGGTAGCGGCCAGTTCGGCAATGGCCGGTGCTGCACTGTGTATCGGGTTCCTGGCCAGATGCGGATAGGCGATG
>JAUPVD010000436.1 GCA_030917225.1 Pseudomonadota bacterium | reverse complement strand
TCCCGGCAACTACGAAATTCCGCTGGGTACGCCATTCGCGACACTGCTGGAAATGGCCGGCGGCATGCGTGGCGGTCGCAAGCTCAAGGGGTGCATCCCAGGCGGCTCATCGGCGCCGGTAATTCCGGGTGACATCATGATGGATGCCACGATGGACTATGACGGCATCAGCAAAGCCGGCTCCATGCTCGGTTCCGGCGCGGTCATCGTCATGGACGAAACGACCTGCATGGTCAAGGCGCTCGAACGTCTCTCCTTCTTCTACTACGAAGAGTCCTGCGGCCAGTGCACGCCGTGCCGCGAGGGTACTTCGTGGCTGTACAAGGTCGTGCATCGCATCGAGAACGGTCACGGGCGTCCGGAAGATATGGACACCCTGAACAACGTCATCAACAACATCATGGGCCGTACCATCTGCGCCCTCGGTGATGCCGCCTCGCTGCCGGTGCAAAGCTTCGTCAAGCACTTCGGCAGCGAATTCGAATACCACATCGAACACAAGAAGTGCCTCGTTCCTGTCGACGTCCAGCGCGCCGGCAGCGGGTTCTTCACGGCAACGGCTTAAGGTAGAGACATGCTGGAAATCGAAATCGACGGCAAGCAGATACAGGTCCCCGATGGCAGCACGGTGATGGATGCCGCGCAGCAGGTTGGCGCGTACATTCCGCACTTCTGCTACCACAAGAAACTCTCCATCGCCGCCAACTGCCGCATGTGTCTGGTGCAGGTCGAGAAAGCGCCGAAGCCGCTGCCCGCCTGCGCCACGCCGGTGACTAACGGCATGAAGGTTTTCACGCACTCCGAACTGGCCGTCAAGGCGCAGAAGGGCGTGATGGAGTTCCTGCTCATCAACCACCCGCTCGACTGCCCGATCTGTGACCAGGGCGGCGAATGCCAGCTGCAGGATCTGGCGGTTGGCTACGGGGCCAGCAGCTCACGCTATCAGGAAGAAAAGCGCGTCGTCTTCCACAAGAATGTCGGTCCGCTGATCTCGATGCAGGAGATGAGCCGCTGCATCCACTGTACGCGTTGCGTCCGTTTTGGCCAGGAAGTCGCCGGCATCATGGAACTCGGCATGATCAACCGCAACATGCACTCCGAAATCAGCACCTTCGTCGGACGCTCCGTCGATTCGGAGCTCTCGGGCAACATGATCGATCTGTGCCCGGTCGGCGCGCTGACCTCGAAGCCTTTCCGTTATGCCGCCCGTTCCTGGGAACTGCAGCGCCGCAAGTCGGTCAGCCCGCACGACAGCGTCGGTGCCAACCTGATCGTCCAGGTCAAGAACAACCGTGTCATGCGTGTTCTGCCGCGCGAGAACGACGACGTTAACGAGTGCTGGATTTCCGACAAGGATCGTTTCTCCTACGAGTCGCTGAACAGCGACGCCCGTTTGCAGAAACCGATGATCCGTGTCGATGGCCAGTTGCGTGAAGTCGAATGGAACGTTGCCCTCGACTACGTGGCGCACGCCCTGAAGGATATCGTCAAGGAAAACGGCGGGGATTCCATCGGTGCGCTGGCTTCGCCGCATGCCACGCTGGAAGAGTTGTCGCTGCTGAAGAAGGTATTCAACGGTCTCGGTTCGAAGAACGTCGATTTCCGCCTCCGTCGCCGTGACTTCTCTGCGGATGGCAAGCGTGCCGGCACACCGTGGCTGGGCCTCAAGATTTCCGAAATCAAGGATCTGGATGCTGCGCTGGTCGTTGGCAGCTTCCTGCGCAAGGATCATCCGCTGCTGGCACAACGTCTGCGTCAGGCCGCCAAGAAATACACCAAGGTCAGTCTGGTTACCGTCGGTGGCGACGATCAGCTGATCAAGCTGCACCAGAACTTCAACGTTTCGCCGTCCGACATGGTGCTGGTGCTGGCCGCCATCACCAAGGCTGCTGCTTACGCCAAGGGCGTGCCGGCCGTCTCGGGCTTCGACGGCATCGAACCGTGCGACAAGGCCAAGGCCATCGCCCAAAGCCTGATCGAAGGCGACAAGCGCGCGATCTTCCTCGGCAACGTCGCCGAACAGCATCCGCAGGCAGCCGTCCTTCAGACGCTGGCGCAGGAACTGGCCAAGCTGACCGGCGCTACTTTCGGTTTCCTTGGCGAAGCGGCCAACAGTGTCGGCGGCTATGTGGCCGGTGCGCTGCCCTCGACCGGCGGTCTCAACGCCTACGAAATGCTGGCGCAGCCGCGCAAGGCTTATGTCGTGCTCGGTAGCGAAGTCGATCTCGACAGCCACAATGGCCCACAAGCCGTTGCTGCGCTGAAGCAGGCTGCGCTGACAGTCGTGCTGACGCCGTTCAAGGACGGCGCCGTGACCGAATATGCCGACGCACTGCTGCCGATTACACCTTTCACCGAAACCTCCGGCACCTTCATCAATACCGAAGGTCGTGTGCAGAGCTTCAACGGTGTGGTGCAGCCGCTGGGCGATGCGCGTCCGGGCTGGAAGGTGCTGCGCGTTCTCGGTAACGTTCTCGGCCTCTCCGGGTTCGATCAGGTTTCCAGTGAAGCCGTACGCGACGCGGTGATTTCCGCAAGCGCCGAATTCGTCTCCGGTCTCGACAACGGCATCAAGGACGTCACGCTGGCTCCGGCGGGTGGTGCATCCGGCCTGCAACGCGTCGCCGATGTGCCGATCCATTTTGCCGACATGCTGGCGCGTCGCTCGCCGGCGCTGCAACAGACACGTGATGCCATCGCTCCGGCTGCCCGCATGAATGCCGCCACGCTGGCTCAGGTCGGCGCTGCCGATGGCGCTACGGTGCGCGTGGCTCAAGGCGCTTATGCTGCAACCCTCGTCGCCAAAGCAGACGAAACCGTCCCGTCGGGCTGCGTCCGTGTAGCTGCGGCTCATGCAACGACTGCCGCGCTGGGCGACCTGTTCGGTGCGATTACCGTGGAGCGTGCGTAAATGGATACGCTGCTGCAATACTTCTCGGGAATGTTCGGCTCGGCCTGGCCACTGGTCTGGTCCTTGGCGAAGATTGTCGCCATCGTCGCACCGCTGATGCTGGGCGTTGCCTACCTGACCTTCTGGGAACGCAAGGTCATTGGCTGGATGCAGGTGCGTATCGGCCCGAACCGCGTTGGTCCTTGGGGTCTCATCCAGCCGATCGCTGACGGCGTCAAGCTGCTGCTCAAGGAAATCGTTATCCCGACGAAATCCAGTACCTGGATTTTCCTGATGGCACCGGGACTGGCGATTGCGCCAGCGCTGGCCTGCTGGGCAGTGATTCCTTTCAACGATACCTTGGTGCTGGCCAATATCGATGCCAGCCTGCTTTATGTGATGGCGATTGCGTCAATCGGGGTCTACGGCATCATCCTTTCCGGTTGGGCCTCGAACTCGAAGTATGCCTTCCTCGGCGGCATGCGCGCTGCGGCGCAGATGATCTCCTATGAAATCGCCATGGGCTTCGCGCTGGTGACGGTGCTGATGGTTTCCAACGGACTCAATCTGGCCGATATCGTTCGTGCTCAGGACAAGGGGATGTTTGCCGAGCATGGCTTGGGTTTCCTCTCGTGGAACTGGCTGCCACTGCTTCCGATGTTCGTCGTTTACCTGATTTCCGGGGTCGCCGAAACCAACCGCGCGCCATTCGACGTCGCCGAAGGCGAATCCGAGATCGTCGGTTTCCACGCCGAATATTCGGGCATGGCCTTCGCACTGTTCTTCCTGGCCGAATACGCCAACATGATCCTGATTGCCGCGCTGACCTCGATCATGTTCCTCGGTGGTTGGCTCTCGCCGGTGGGTTTCCTGCCGGACAGCATTATCTGGTTGTTCGGCAAGATGGCTTTCATCCTGCTGCTGTTCCTCTGGTTCCGGGCGACCTTCCCGCGTTATCGCTACGACCAGCTGATGCGTCTGGGCTGGAAGGTCTTCATCCCGGTTTGCCTCGTCTGGCTGACGGTCGTCGGCGTGTGGATGATGTCCCCGTGGAACATCTGGAAGTAAGGGCATAGACATGGGTGCGATCAAAGAAGTCTTCAATAGCCTGCTCCTCAAGGAGCTCCTGAAGGGTATGTCGGTGACCGGGCGTTACATGTTTGCCCGCAAGATCACCATTCAGTACCCCGAGGAAAAAACCCCGCAGAGCTTCCGCTTCCGCGGCCTGCACGCCCTGCGCCGTTATCCGAACGGTGAAGAGCGCTGCATCGCCTGCAAACTGTGCGAAGCCGTCTGCCCGGCCTTGGCCATCACCATCGAATCCGACCAGCGTGATGACGGCTCGCGCCGCACGACGCGCTACGACATCGACCTGACCAAGTGCATCTTCTGCGGTTTCTGCGAAGAGGCCTGCCCGGTCGATGCCATTGTCGAAACGCGGGTCTTCGAATACCACGGCGAAAAGCGTGGCGACCTCTACTACACCAAGCCGATGCTGCTGGCGAACGGCGACCGCTACGAAGCGCAGATCGCTGCCGATCGCGAAGCGGACGCGAAATTCCGCTGACGGGAACGAATGATGGAATTCAAGACTGTAGTTTTCTACGCACTCTCGGCAGTTCTCATATTTGCCAGCCTGCGTGTCATTACCGCCCGCAACCCGGTGGTTGCAGCGCTGCACCTGATCCTGGCCTTCTTTTCGGCGGGGGGCATTTGGGCGCTCCTGCAGGCCGAGTTCCTGGCGATCTCGATTGTCCTCGTCTATGTCGGCGCGGTGATGGTGCTCTTCCTGTTCGTGGTGATGATGCTGGACATCAACCTCGACCGAATCCGTGAAGGTTTCTGGAGCTATCTGCCGTTGGGTGCCATCGTCGGTATCGTCATGGTTGCCGAGCTGGGGGCTGTCCTTGGCGCCAACTACGTCGGCGTGCTCGAAGCCGATGCGCCGCAGACACCCGCCGGTACGTCGAACACCAAAGCGCTGGGGCGCCTGATCTATACCGACTTCGTGTATCCGTTCGAGTTGGCCTCGGTCATCCTGCTGGTGGCGATCATCGCCGCCATCGCCATTACTTACCGTGGCCCGAAGAAAACGAAGTATACCGATCCTGCCAAGCAGATCCGTGTCCAGGCGAAAGACCGGGTACGCGTGCTGCAAATGCCTGCCGAAAAGCAGGACTGAGCGCTGGACTGAAACTGAACCGGGTGCGTAGCCATGATAGCTGCGTGACTCAGCAAGACGAACACTGGGAGGCAACTTGCTTACACTCTCGCATTTCCTGATCCTCGGCGCGATCCTGTTTTCGATCGGCGTCGTGGGCATCTTCCTCAACCGGAAGAACCTGATTGTCCTGATGATGGCGATCGAGTTGATGCTGCTGGCGGTGAACATGAACTTCGTCGCCTTCTCGCATTATCTCGGCGACCTCGCCGGACAGGTGTTCGTCTTCTTCATCCTCACCGTGGCCGCCGCCGAATCGGCGATCGGCCTCGCCATCCTGGTCGTCCTGTTCCGTAATCTGCAGACGATCCATGTGGATGATCTGGATAGCCTGAAGGGTTAAGCACATGGACATGAAGAGCCTGTATCTCCTGGTGCCGATGGCGCCCCTCGTCGGCGCCATCATCGCCGGCCTGTTTTGTCGCATCATTCCGCGCTGGGTTGCGCATACCGCGACAATCGCTGGCGTGGCAATTGCCTTCATCGCATCCATCTTCATCTTCAAGGATGTGATGGCCGGCAACACCTTCAACGGTCCTGTCTATCAGTGGCTGTCCTCCGGTACCTACAAGTTTGAAGTCGGCTTCCTGATCGATGCGCTGACGGTGACGATGATGCTGGTGGTGACCTCGGTATCGCTGATGGTGCACGTCTATACCATCGGCTACATGCAGGAAGACCCCGGCTACAACCGCTTCTTCAGCTACATCTCGCTGTTCACCTTCTCGATGCTGATGCTGGTGATGAGCAACAACTTCATGCAGCTGTTCTTCGGCTGGGAAGCAGTGGGCCTCGTCTCGTATCTGCTGATCGGCTTCTGGTACACCCGGCCGACGGCGATCTTCGCCAACATGAAGGCTTTCCTGGTCAACCGTGTCGGCGATTTCGGTTTCATCCTCGGTATCGGCCTGGTCCTGGCCCACTTTGGCACGCTGGACTACAAGACGGTCTTTGAAGCAGCTCCCGATTTTGCCAAGACCACGATCAACCTGTGGGGTTCTGCCGAATGGTCGCTGATGACCGTCACCTGCATCCTGCTGTTCATCGGCGCCATGGGCAAATCGGCACAGGTGCCGCTGCACGTCTGGCTGCCGGATTCGATGGAAGGTCCGACCCCGATCTCGGCACTGATCCACGCCGCGACGATGGTTACGGCCGGTATCTTCATGGTCGCCCGCATGTCGCCGCTGTTCGAGCTGTCGACCACGGCGCTGTCGTTCGTCATCGTCATCGGTTCGATCACCGCGCTGTTCATGGGCTTCCTCGGCATCATCCAGAACGACATCAAGCGCGTCGTTGCCTACTCGACACTGTCGCAGCTCGGCTACATGACGGTTGCCCTCGGTGCCTCGGCCTACGGCGTGGCCATCTTCCACCTGATGACGCACGCCTTCTTCAAGGCGCTGCTGTTCCTTGGCGCCGGCTCGGTGATCATCGGCATGCACCACGATCAGGACATCCGCAACATGGGCGGCCTGCGCAAGTACATGCCGATCACCTGGATCACTTCGCTGATTGGTTCGCTGGCCCTCATCGGTACGCCGTTCTTCGCCGGTTTCTACTCGAAGGACTCGATCATCGAGGCAGTGGCGTTCTCGCATATCCCGGGTTCCGGCTTTGCGTATTTCGCTGTTCTGGCAGGTGTCTTTGTCACGGCTTTCTATTCCTTCCGCATGTACTTCCTCGTCTTCCACGGCGAAGAGCGTTTCGGCAAGGCACACGACGATCATGGCCACGCTGCGCACGATGCTCATGCTGACACCCATGCCGGCCACGATGATCATGGCGCGCATGACGGAGATCACGATGATGAAGAAGTCTCGCACGATCACCACCATGGTCTGGCGCCCGGCCAGAAGCCGCACGAATCGCCGTGGGTGGTGACGCTGCCGCTGATCATGCTGGCGATTCCCTCGGTCATCATCGGCTTCATCGGCATCGGCCCGATGGTCTTTGGCGACTACTTCAAGGGTGTCATCGTCGTCGATGCGGAAGCACACCCGGCCATGGCCGAATTGTCCACGCACTTCCACGGCGCCGTCGCCATGGCCACACACGCCTTTGGTACAGCACCGTTCTGGCTCGCCTTCTCCGGTGTAGCGCTGTCGTGGTTCTTCTACATGAAGCGCCCGGATATCCCGGCGGCCATCAAGGCCCGCTTCGAGTGGCTCTACACCATCCTCGACAACAAGTATTACTTCGACAAATTCAACGAAGCCTTCTTTGCCGGTGGCGCACGCTTGCTCGGCAAAGGCTTGTGGAAGGGCGGCGATGTCGCCGTGATCGACGGCACCATCAACGGTTCGGCCCGCATGATCGGCTGGATTGCCTCTGTCGTCCGCTACTTCCAGACTGGTCACATTTACAGCTACGCCTTCACCATGATCATCGGTGTTGTCGTGCTGATGACCCTCTGGGTTGTCCGCGCCTAAAAAGAACGAAACTGGGAACGATATGTCTGGCTACCCGCTTCTCTCACTCGCGATCTGGATTCCGATCCTTGCCGGCCTGCTGACGCTGGCAACCGGCTCGGATCGAAATGCACCCCTGGCCCGCATGCTGGCCCTGGCCGGCGCTGTCATCGGCTGCCTGGTCACCATTCCTCTCTGGACCGGCTTCGATCTGAAGACACCGGCCATGCAGTTCGTCGAACTGTCGTCGTGGATTCCGCGCTTCAACATCAACTACCACCTCGGTGTCGATGGCATTTCCATGCTCTTCGTCATCCTCAACAGCTTCATCACCATCATCGTGGTGCTGGCTGGCTGGAAGGTGATCGGGCAGAAGGTGGCCCAGTACAACGCCGCCTTCCTGATCATGTCGGGCCTGATGAACGGCATCTTCACCGCCCTTGACGGCATGCTGTTCTATGTCTTCTTCGAGGCTTCGCTGATCCCGCTGTACCTGATCATTGGTGTCTGGGGCGGTCCGAACCGGGTCTATGCCGCGTTCAAGTTCTTCCTCTACACGCTGGCCGGCTCGCTGCTCTTCCTGATCGCCCAGTTGTACCTGTTCATCAATTCCGGCGGCAGCTTCTCCATCCTCGACTGGCACCAGATGCCGATCCCGATGGGGGCGCAGATCTGGATCTTCCTGGCCTTCCTGATCGCTTTTGCCGTCAAGGTGCCGATGTGGCCGGTGCATACCTGGTTGCCGGATGCCCACGTCGAAGCCCCGACCGGCGGTTCGATCGTGCTGGCGGCAATCGGCCTGAAGCTGGGTGCCTATGGTTTCCTACGCTTCTCGTTGCCAATTACGCCGGATGC
>JAUPVD010000435.1 GCA_030917225.1 Pseudomonadota bacterium | reverse complement strand
GGCGGCTGGGCGGCGCAGGTTGGGGGCGCGAACACGGAACAGGAAGCTCTCGCTCTCTATGACCGGGTTCGTGCGGCTGGCTATCCGGTCCGCATTCGGCCACAGGCGGCCGGCGATGGCAGCTACCGCTATCTGTTGCTGGTGCCTCAACTCGCCACGCTGGCCGATGCGGAGGCAGTTTCAGCGCGCCTGCGTCTTGCCCTCGGGGCAGGGTTGCCGCAAGCGCTGCGCTAGGGCACTGCTGCCGGAGCGATCATGGATCGCCCGGCCCCTTGTTCAGGCGGCTTTTTTCTGCCCCGAGACGAAGTCTTCCCAGTTGTTCCGCCACAGGCGATAGGTGCTTTCGGCGGCGGTCAGGCTCAGGCTGGCCATGCGGGCCTGATGGCGCCACATCCAGGTGACGTTTGATCCGGTCAGCGGGCAGCGACCTGCCTCTTCCTCGACGAGACTGATGAAGCGCTCGACCGAACAACGGAAGAAGTCGGAACTGTCGTGGTTGCCCACGAGCAGTGCAGCCTCTCCGGCGGCACGGCGCCAAAGCTTGAGCGCCACGGCCTCATTGACGCCGGCGCGCTTGGCGATCCACGGAAGAATTTTCGGTGCGTTCATGCTGTTCATGCTGTTTTCTCCTGTTTCATCTGGCGGTTAGCCATTTTCATCACGCAAGGTACTCGCCTTGTGAGCAAGCAATTGTGCAATGCAACGTAATTCTATGTTTTTTTGTCCGACAATATTAGAAGAAGTTCTCCAAACAACAAAAATATATTTGTGCGCCGCACAAATACAACGTCTCAGCCGCTGCATCGGTTGACTGCCGGCTATACTCCTCGCCGGTTTCCTCAAAATCCTTGATCTGAATCTATGTCTGACCTGCTCGCCAACCTGAATCCGCCGCAGCTTGCTGCCGTAACCCTGCCGCCGCAGCACGCGCTGATCCTCGCCGGGGCTGGCAGCGGCAAGACGCGAGTGCTTACTACGCGTATTGCCTGGCTGTTATCTACCGGTCAGGTCGGGCCGCAGGGCATTCTGGCAGTGACTTTCACCAACAAGGCGGCCCGGGAAATGCAGGCACGCCTGTCGGCGATGCTGCCGGTTAACCCCCGCAGCATGTGGATCGGCACGTTTCACGGCCTGTGCAACCGCTTGCTGCGGGCGCACCACCGCGAGGCGGGCTTGCCGGCGCTGTTCCAGATCCTCGATTCGGGCGACCAACAGTCGGCAGTCAAACGTTTGCTCAAAAACCTCAACGTCGACGACGAGAAGTTTCCGCCGCGCGAACTGTGCCATTTCATCAATGCGCACAAGGAACAGGGCATCCGGTCGGCACAGGCCGAGGTTGTTGACGACTACACCCGGCGCCGCGTCGAGCTTTACGCGGAATATGAGGCCCAGTGCCAGCGCGAGGGCGTGGTCGACTTCGCCGAACTGCTGCTGCGCACCTATGAACTGCTGGTGCGCAACGAGCCGCTGCGCCAGCATTACCAGTCGCGCTTCCGCCACATCCTGGTCGACGAGTTCCAGGATACGAACGTGCTGCAGTACAAGTGGTTGAAGCTGTTGGCGGGCTACGGTGCTGAAAACGGCGCCAAATTGTTTGCAGTGGGTGACGATGACCAGTCGATTTACGCCTTTCGCGGCGCCGAGGTTGGCAACATGCGCGACTTCGAGCGCGAGTTCAGGGTCGAGAGCGTCATTCGGCTGGAGCAGAACTACCGCTCGCACGGCAACATCCTCGAAGCCGCCAACGCCATCATCAAGCACAACCGCGGCCGCCTCGGCAAGAATCTGTGGACCGAAGCCGGCGCCGGCGAACCGATCCGCGTCTTCGAGGGCTTCTCCGACCTGGACGAGGCGCGTTTCATCGTCGACGAGGCGCGCGACCTGATCCGCGAAGGCATCTCGCGCAACCAGATCGCGCTGCTCTACCGTTCCAACGCCCAGTCGCGGGTGCTTGAGCATCAACTGTTTTCGGCCGGCATTCCCTATCGTGTCTATGGCGGGCTGCGCTTCTTCGAGCGGCAGGAAATCAAGCATGCGTTGGCCTACCTGCGCCTGATCGCCAACGCCGATGACGACACCGCCTTTACCCGCGTCGTCAATTTTCCGGCGCGCGGCATCGGCGCTCGCTCGCAGGAGAATCTGCAGGCAGCGGCGCATCAGGCCAATTCCAGCCTCTACAATGCCGCCGCGTCGCTTTCCGGCAAGGCTGGTGCTTCCGTTGGCGCGTTCATCCGGCTGATCGAGGCCTTGCGTCAGGAAACCAGCGGTCTGCCGCTGCCCGAGATGATCGAGCACATCGTCGACAAATCCGGGCTGCGCCAGCATTACCTGGCCGAGAAGGAAGGGCAGGAGCGGCTGGAGAACCTGGACGAACTGATTAATGCGGCCGTCAGCTTTGTGCAGGAGGAAAGCGGCGGCGACCTGGCCGCGCGCGAGGAGGCCGGCGATCTCGCCGCCTTCCTGACGCATGCCTCGCTGGAGTCCGGCGAACACCAGGCGCTGGAGGGCGACGAGGCCTTGCAACTGATGACGGTGCATGCGGCCAAGGGGCTGGAGTTCGATGTCGTCTTCCTCTCCGGGCTGGAGCAGGGCCTGTTTCCGCACGAGAACGCGGCGCAGGAGCGCGAGGGGCTGGAGGAAGAGCGGCGCCTGATGTACGTGGCGGTGACGCGGGCGCGCAAGCGCTTGTATCTGTCGTGGGCGCAGACCCGCATGCTGCATGGGCAGACCCGCTACTGCCTGCCGTCCGGGTTCTTTGACGAAATACCCGAAGCGCTGCTGCGCCGGGTCAATGCCGTCAGCCGGCAGCAGGGCTATGAAGCCCCGCGTGCAAGCGGTGGCATGACGGCGTCAGCAGGGGCGGGAAGGCAGCAAGGAAGAGCCTCGGGCGGCCCGCCCAATGGCTTGCCGAATGGGCTGAAAATCGGCATGAGCGTCCAGCATGCCAAATTCGGTCTCGGC
>JAUPVD010000434.1 GCA_030917225.1 Pseudomonadota bacterium | reverse complement strand
AGCACGTAATCGGGGGCAATGCAGGTCTGGCCGGCATTGAGGGTCTTGCCGACCATGATGCGGTCGGCGGCCTTCTCAAGCGGATAATCCGGCGACAAGATCACCGGCGATTTGCCGCCGAGTTCCAGCGTCACTGGCGTCAGGTGTTCGGCCGCCGCGCGCATGACGTGGTGCCCGACTGCCGTCGATCCGGTGAAGAAGAGATGGTCGAACGGCAAATGGGAGAAGGCCTGCGCGATGGTCGCGTCGCCCTGGATCACACGTACTTCGTCGGCCTCGAAATGGCGCTCGACCAGCTCGGCCAGCAATGCGGCCGTCGCCGGTGTGAATTCGGACATTTTGACCAGAGCGCGGTTGCCGGCAGCCAGCGCAGCCGTGAGCGGGCCAATGGCGAGATAGAGCGGATAGTTCCAGGGAACGATGATGCCGACAACGCCGAGCGGCTGATGCTGGACTTCCGCACGGCCGGGCTGGAACCACAAGGCAACGCCACGGCGCTGGGGGCGCATCCATCCACGCAGATGCCGGCGCGCATGCTTGATGCCTTCCAGACTGGGGAAAATCTCCAGCAGGCGTGTCTCATGTGCGGAACGATTGCCGAAATCCGCCGAGATTGCCGCAGCGAACGCATCCTCATTTTCGCGCAGCATGGTTTCCAGTGCGTCGAGCCGGCGCAACCGTAGCTCCGCAGCGGGGGTCAAGTCGCGTCGCGACGCTGCCTGCATGTGCGAAAAGGCCGATATCAGATCGTCCATGAGAATCTCCTTGGTTCGGCTCCAGTTTAGTCGCGTGACATGGCGGCTGCTAGGCTTGCTCCTCTAAACGGCGTTTGAAGCTGCGGCGATAATTTGCCCATGATCGACGAACGACACGAAGAACAGCAGGAAGAGAAGGCGGTCGTTGCAGCACGCCTCGAGCGCGACCTGAAACTGGCAGCCGGCCTGCGCCGCAATGCGGCGGCCGACCCGATCCGGGGCAGCGAACGCGACGCCTTGCGGGCTTGGCAGGCCAACCGGCTGGCACGAACCTATCCGGACCTGATGGACAGTCCGAGTCACGGTCCGGCGGCGGCGTTTTTTCTCTCGGACCTGTATGGCCCGAAGGATTTTTCCGGCCGCGATAGCGAGGTCGAAAGGATCCTGCCGATGCTGGTTAAGGCATTGCCCTTGTCCGGTCTGAGTACGCTGGCACTGGCGATCGAACTCGACGCACTTTCCGAAGACCTCGATGCCGCCATGGTCGATGCGCTACGTAGCCGCGGGAAGATCAGTTGCATCGATGACGTCGCCTATGCGGAGGCCTATCGTTGCGTCGGCAGGCGTGGTTCGCGCGTGCGGCAGATTCAGTTGATCGTCGATACCGGCGAGGCGCTTGAAGCGCTTGCCCGAAAGCCGTTGATTGCCGGCGCATTGACACTAATGCGTGGGCCGGCACACATGGCCGGACTGGGCGAACTGCACGAGTTTCTCGACCGTGGGTTCACCACGTTCAAGCGCATGGGGCGGGCAGACAAGTTCCTCGAAAGGATAGAAGCCGAGGAGCGGCGGTTGATGGAAGACTGGTTTGCGGGTTGATCCGGCACCGCATCGGCGTTTATCCGTTACCGGTCACCAATCACCAATCACAACCCGCCGGGCAGACATACTTCGACAAGGCCTGTACGTCGGGGATGAAGATGCCGTTGCGCTGCTTGACGATAAGCCCCTGCTCCTCGAGTTCCTTGAACGCGCGTGAGAGGTGCGAGTCGCTGACGCCGAGGCGGGAAGCCAGTTTGTTGCGCGGCACGGTGATGTTCAGCGACAGCGAACCATCGGCCGTGCGTGGCGCCTGATTGAACTGGCAGACGAGATAGCAGACCAGCCGCGCTGACGCATTCTTGGTGCAGAAGGTCACCATGTCCTTCTGCATGTAGTCGGTACGTGCCGACAACAGCCCGATCAGCCGGCGACTGAACTCCGGCGAATGGGCCACCCAGTCATTCAGCGTTGCTTCCGGAAGACGCAGAATCGTCGCGGAGGTGATGGTGCGAGCCGTGTAGCGAATCGGCTGGCCGCTGAACAGGGTTTCCTCGGAAAACATGCCGCCGGCCTTGGCGAACTCGATGATTTTCTCGCCGCCTTCAGGGGTGCCGGCGATCATTTCAACCGTGCCATGGGCAACGAGATGCAGCCCTGGAAAAAATTTCCCCGCTGCTACCACTACCGTACCGGCATTCAGGCAAAGCTGGTTCTCGGGGTTGCGCAAGGCCGCCTCGATCCATTCCTGCTCCGGTAGCCCCTGCAACAACGCATTGCTGCGCAGAAGGCTGATGTCTGTTTCGCTAAAAGGCATGGCTGTTGGGGGCCGTGTAAATGAAAAGGCCCGGCGGGAACCCCCGACCGGGCCTTCCTGCTGTTATACAGGAGAGTTTACACGCGTTCGAAGATGGTCGCGATACCCTGACCGCCGCCGATACACATGGTCACCAGCGCGTACTTGCCGCCGGTGCGCTGCAGTTCGTACAGTGCCTTGGTGGCGATGAACGCGCCGGAACAGCCAACCGGGTGACCAAGGGCGATGGCGCCGCCGTTGGTATTGGTCTTGGCCGGATCGAGACCGAGCACCTTGGAAACCGACAAGGCCTGGGCTGCGAAAGCTTCGTTCGACTCGATGACGTCCATCTGGTCCAGCGTCAAGCCAGCCTTCTTGAGCGCCAGGCGCGACGCCGGGATCGGGCCTTCACCCATGATGTCGTTCGGCACGCCGGCAACCGCATAGGAAACCAGACGGGCGATCGGCTTCTGGCCGGCCTTGGCTGCAACATCGGCAGCTGCCAGTACGAAGAAGGCAGCACCGTCGTTGATGCCGGAAGCGTTACCGGCCGTGACCGTACCGTCCTTTTTAAAGGCCGGCTTCATCTTGGCCAGCGATTCCATCGTGGTGTTGGCCTTCGGATGCTCGTCGGTGTCGAACACCACTTCGCCCTTGCGGGTTTGCTTGACGATCGGCACGATCTGCGACTTGAAGCGGCCTTCGGCAATGGCCACCGCTGCACGACGCTGCGACTCGACCGCAAACGCGTCCTGCTGCTCGCGGGTAATGCCGTGCTTGGCAGCGAGGTTCTCGGCAGTGATACCCATGTGGCCGACGCCAAACGGGTCGGTCAGCACGGCAACCATGCTGTCGATGGCCTTGGTGTCACCCATGCGGGCACCGGTGCGCAGTGCCGGCATCAGGTAGGCTGCCTTGGACATGACTTCGACGCCGCCGCCGATACCGTAGTCGGCATCGCCGAGCATGATGTTCTGGGCGGTGGTGACGATACCCTGCAGGCCGGAAGAGCACAGACGGCTCACCTGCATGGCCACGGACTCCATCGGCAGGCCGGCCTGAATAGAGGCGACACGCGAAACGTAGGCGTAGCGCGAATCGGTCGGCATGCAGTTGCCGACAGTGACGTAATTGATCTGCTGCGGATCGACGCCGGAGCGGGCGACCGATTCCTTCATGACGATACCGGCCAGCTCGCTGGCTTCGAAATCGGCGAGGGAGCCACCGAAAGCACCGATGGCGGAACGAACTGCGCTGAGGACAACGACTTCTCTGCTCATTTTTAAACCTCTCTTTTCAACTTCATCAACCGCCCACCAAACTGGCAAGCCCCAACAAAAGCAATAAAACCAACCATAGCACGATGGCGCGCCAGACGAGGCCCACCGCACTCTGCATGAAATCGACATCGGCTTCGTCGCCGGTCCCCAACTCTACCCGGTCGGCAATTTCGCCGCTCTCCACTACCGGCATTCCCAGGCGCACGCCAAGCGCACCGGCACCACTGGCCAGCACGATACCCATGCCGTCATCCGGCCATTTTGCGGCCTGCGTCCGCCAGCAATAAACCGCGTCTTCAAAGTCACCAACGACAGCAAAAGCAGCAGCGGTTGCCCGCAGCGGCAGCCAGTCGATGACATCAAAGGCCTGCTGGGCAAAGCTGGCAAACTCGCCTTGCAACGGATCATCGTTGCGCCGCCCCCAGTGCTCCGAAAAAATCGCCGCAGCACGATAAAGAACAGCGCCGCAGGGCCCAGGCAGCAGTACAAACCAGAACAGTACGCCAAATACATGACGATGCGAAGACGCCAGCGCTTCTTCGATGGCCAGCCGGGCAACATCGCTTGAAGACAGGCCGTCAGAGGATCGGCCGCGCCACTCGGCGAGCAGATTGCGGGCACGGATCACGTCACCCATGCGCAGCGCCAGTTGAATGTCGGTATAGAAGTGGCTGAACTGGCGAAAACCCATGGTCAGGTAAAGCACCAGTACGTTCAGGGCCAGCGCCAGGAGCGGGTTGAGCGAAAACAGCAGGGCATAAAGAACGCCGGAGGCCAGCACCAGCCCGCCAACACCGATCATCCAGGCCAGCACACCGTGCTTCCGATCACCCGTATTGAACCAGCCATCGAGCGTATCCGCCAGCCGGGACACCGGCCCGAAAACGACCTGACGGTAGGAAAGTGGCTTTGCCTGCTCGATCAGCAAGGCGATGATGAGGGAAACTAGGCTCAAGGGACAATGGCGCTAGCGCGCCTGGTTATCGTCATTAATTTTTGAAGATATCACAAATCAGCCGCCATTCCGCCCCCTTCCGGATCACGGAATGCGCGGTACGGAATGGCATCTAGGCGCCCAGGAGGGCACCGGCGCCCTCGTTTTCCAGGCGATGGAAGAGCGACATGATCATTCCCGCCGTGGCTCCCCAAATGAAATAGTCGCCATAGGGCATGGCGTAGTACTGGCGCAGCTTCCCACGCCAGTGGATTTCATGCTGCTGGTGATTGGCGGGGTCTAGCAGAAAGGAAAGCGGCACCTCGAAAACCTCGGCCACCTCGAAAGGATCAGGGCGCAAGTCAAACGGCGGTGTCACGAAGCCGACCACCGGCACCACCCGGAACCCTGTACTGGTGAGGTATTCAGGCAGATAACCTACCACCTCGACGGCAGTGGGCGACAACCCGACCTCCTCTTCCGTTTCACGCAGCGCGGCATGGCGTTCGGAGGTGTCCTCGGGTTCGATCCGGCCGCCGGGAAAGCTGATCTGGCCGGCATGGTCCTTGAGGTGCGCGGTACGCTGGGTCAACAGCACCGTCGGTGCGGTCTCGCGCAAGACAATCGGAAACAGCACAGCCGCTGGTGTCAACGGCCCATCGGTCAAGCCGTCCTCAAGAACGGTTCCGGCATGCTGAGGCTCCTGGGAAAGGCAGGCCCGCAGGCGTTCAAGATCAACCAGACGACTCATCGCTTACTGGCGCGCAAGGCCCTCTTCTTCCTCGATTTCGGCGTGGACCGACCCTAGCGCATCCTGCAAGGTCTCTTCCGGCAAGCCGTTGAGCATGGTCGCCACCATGTCCGCCGCCTCGACGGCGGCGACCGGCAAACGCTTGCTGTCGAGCGAAGCGATCAGCGCGGCCGAGGATCCGACAACCTGCAACAGCAGTTGGCGCTCGCCCATCAGCATTTCTATTTCGCGGCGCAGCAGTGTAATTTCCTGATCCCGGTGCGGCATGGTCGCCTCCTCAAAAACGTTTTTTCAGGGTCATGGTCGAGCCTTCGTTGCGTATTTCCATGCGGCTCAGGAAACTCATACCCAGCAGAACTATCGGCAGATCAGTCTCGTGGACCAGACCATCGACACCGTGAAGCGTGACATCACCGACGCGAACCGTGTCGAACTTGACCTTCCAGACACGCACCTGTCCATTGGCGGTGTTGGAAATTCCGGCTTGTCCCTTACGCCAGTCTACGCCAATACGAGCGGCATCGGCAGCACCCATCGACACCATGCTCGCACCGGTATCGACAAGAAAGCGAACCGTGCGGCCATTGACCTCGCCAGTGCTGAAAAAATGGCCTTGGGTATCTGCCGCCAGCGTGGTTTGCTGGCGATCGCCGGAGGATTTCTGCGAGACCACGTTCTGACCCACGCGCAACTGGCGCTTCTGCCCGTCGATCTCCAGCGTGACAACATCACCTTCGATGGCAACGACGCGCACCCCATCAGCCGTTCTCTGACCCAAAGCCACGGTTTGCGGTGCGCCGCCCTCGACCACCAGCAGGGCCTTACCGGGGAAAATGCCGGCGACGGAAACATTGGCCGCGATGGCACCAACCGGCGGTAGGCAGAGGACTGCCACCGCCATACAATAGCGCATCATCCATCTGCTGCCTGCCATGAAACCAGTTGCCATTTTTCGCCACACTCCGACCGAAGGTCCGGGTTATTTTGCCACATTCCTTGAGGCCAACGGCGTGCCATGGCAGCTCGTTGCCATTGACGCCGGCGAGGCAGTACCGGCATCACCGACAGCCTTCTCCGGGCTCGCCTTCATGGGTGGTCCGATGAGTGTGAACGACAGTCTGCCTTGGATCGATGAGGCGTGTTCACTGATCCGCGCAGCTGCCGATGCGAACATTCCGGTCATCGGTCACTGTCTCGGTGGTCAGCTGATGGCCAAGGCGTTTGGCGGCACCATCAAGCGCAATGCCGTCAAGGAAATCGGCTGGGGCGACGCGACGGTGGACGATAGCGCCGAAGCGGAACACTGGCTGGGCGACTTCAAAGGCAAGGCCACCGTTTTTCAGTGGCACGGCGAAACCTTCTCGATCCCGCCCGGCGCAACGCGACTGATGCACAACGAATGGTGTGGCAGCCAGATGTTCGTGCTCGGCCTGCATCTGGCCATGCAATGCCACGTCGAGATGACACCGGAGATGATTGCCACCTGGTGCGGCAGCTGGGAAGAGGAAGTGGCTGGACTGGTCGCATTGCCGCTGCCGGTCCAGACGCCACAGCAGATGCAGGAGGAAACTGCGTACCGCCTGCCGGCGATGCGTGAACTGGCCGGACGGCTCTACACGAGCTGGATACGCGGACTGAAAAGGGGTTGAAGCATTACCAACTTCAGGGACGGATCAGTCCCTGAAGTTGCCGTACTTGATCGGGAAGTCGGTGATGCTCTTGGTAACTAATGCGATTGCCGTCTGCAGGTCATCGCGCTTGGCCCCAGTGACGCGTACGGCGTCGCCCTGAATGGCGGCCTGCACCTTGAGTTTTCCGTCCTTGATCAGCTTGACGATCTTCTTGGCCAGCTCGGACTCGATGCCGATCTTGATCTTCAGTTCCTGCTTGACCTTGTTGCCGGAGATCTTCTGCACGGTCTGATGATCGAGGCGCTTGACGCTTTCCTTCTCCTTCTTCTCCATGGCAGGGAAGAGGATGTCCTTGATCTGGTCGAGCTGGAAGTCGGAGTCGCCGTAAAGGGTGATGAGCTTTTCCTTCTCGTTCAGCTCGACCTTGGCCGAGGTGCCCTTGAAGTCGTAGCGCGCAACGATCTGGCGGCCGACAACATCGATCGCGTTCTTCAGCGCTTCCATGTCGGCTTCGGAAGAAAAATCGAACGATGGCATGAGACCTCCCTGATCAGCAGAAATAGCAAACGTAGTGATACGGCTCGTCGCAGGCGATCTCGAACGACGAGTTGCCAGGCACGTTGAAGGACTGGCCTTCACCGTAGGTTTTCCACTCCGACTCGCCCTTGAGCTTGACGCGGCAAGAACCGCCGACACCTTCCATGATTTCCGGTACGCCGGTGTTGAAGACGAGCGACGAAGGCAGGATGACGCCGACGGTCTTCTTGCTGCCATCTGCCATCAGCACCGTATGGCTGACGCACTTGCCGTCGAAGTAGACGTTGGCTTTCTTGACGACGGATACGCTATCAAATTGCGACATTTCAAATTCCCCAGATTTTCTGAATGACAGCCTTGGCGATGAAGCCCAGCATGCCGAAGGCCAGAACAAAAAACAGCACCATGGTGCCAGTCTTGCCGGCCTTCGACTTCCAGGCGATCTCGCCGATGATGAACAGCATGAACAGGATGAACGCGCCGACCCCCCAGGTCGACATAAAATCTGCGACCTGCTCTTCGGTGTAGCCGAACAGCGTTCCGTTCATCTCTTACTTCTTGCGTCCGGCCAGGTTCGCCGCGATGCGCATGCGCAGTGCGTTGAGCTTGATGAAACCGGCGGCGTCCTTCTGGTCGTAGGCGCCGGCATCGTCCTCGAAGGTGGCGATGGTCGGGTCGAACAGCGAGTCGGTCTTCGAATCACGGCCGGTAACGATGACGTTGCCTTTGTAGAGCTTGACGCGCACCCAGCCGTTGACAGTTTTTTGCGTATCGTCGATCAGGGTCTGCAGCGCCTTGCGCTCCGGACTCCACCAGTAGCCGTTGTACACCAGGCTGGCGTAGCGCGGCATCAGGTCGTCCTTAAGGTGGGCGACTTCGCGGTCGAGGGTGATCGATTCAATGGCGCGGTGCGCGCGCAGCAGAATGGTGCCACCCGGCGTTTCGTAGCAGCCACGTGACTTCATGCCGACGTAGCGGTTCTCGACGAGATCCAGACGGCCGATGCCGTGCTTGCCGCCGAGCTGGTTGAGCGTCGCCAGCAGTTCGTGGGCCGGCATACGCTTGCCATTGATCGAGACCAGGTCACCCTGCTCGAATTCGAGGTCGAGGTACTCGGCCGCATCCGGCGCCTTTTCCGGTGAAACGGTCCAGCGCCACATCGACTCTTCGGCTTCCGCCGCCGGGTTCTCAAGGTGACGGCCTTCGTAGCTGATGTGCAGCAGATTGGCGTCCATCGAGTAGGGCGAGCCGCCCTGCTTGTGCTTCATGTCGACCGGGATGCCGTGCTTCTCGGCGTAGGCCATCAGCTTCTCGCGCGAGAGCAGGTCCCACTCGCGCCACGGGGCGATGATCTTGATGCCGGGCTTCAGTGCATAGGCGCCGAGCTCGAAACGAACCTGGTCGTTGCCCTTGCCGGTGGCGCCGTGCGAAATGGCGTCCGCGTTGGTCAGGTTGGTGATCTCGATCAGGCGCTTGGCGATCAGCGGACGGGCGATCGACGTGCCGAGCAGATATTCGCCTTCATAGACAGTGTTGCAGCGGAACATCGGGAAGACGAAGTCGCGGACGAACTCCTCGCGCAGATCGTCGATGAAGATGCTCTCCGGCTTGATGCCAAACTGCAGCGCCTTGGCACGCGCCGGCTCCAGCTCTTCCCCCTGGCCGAGGTCGGCGGTGAAGGTCACCACTTCGCACTGGTAGGTGTCCTGCAGCCACTTGAGGATGACGGAGGTGTCGAGACCACCGGAATAGGCGAGTACGGCTTTCTTGATGTCGCTCATCTTGTTTTTCCTGCAAAGGTTAATTGTTGACGCGGCCGAGGAGCAGATACTCCATCAGCGCCTTTTGTACGTGCAGGCGGTTTTCCGCCTCGTCCCAGACCACGCTCTGCGGGCCATCGATCACTTCGGCGGAAACTTCCTCGCCACGGTGCGCCGGCAGGCAATGCATGAATACCGCATCCTTGTTGGCAGCACACATCATGTCGGCATCGACCTGCCAGTCGGCAAAGTCACGCATACGTTCCTCGTTCTCGGCCTCGAAGCCCATCGAGGTCCACACGTCGGTGGTCACCAGATCGGCGCCTTTTACGGCATCCATCGGATCAGCAAATTCCTCGAAATGATCCGTGCCATAAAGTCCTGCTCGCTCGGCTTCAACTTCGTAGCCCGGCGGCGTCGACACATGCACGTTGAAATCGAGAATCTCGGCAGCCTGCAACCAGGTGTTGCAGACGTTGTTCGAATCGCCGATCCACGCCACCGTCTTGCCCTGGATCGAGCCGCGGTGCTCGATGAAGGTGAGGATGTCGGCGAGGATCTGGCAGGGGTGGTACTCGTTGGTGAGGCCGTTGATGATGGGCACACGCGAGTT
>JAUPVD010000433.1 GCA_030917225.1 Pseudomonadota bacterium | reverse complement strand
TTCAACGACAAGGAAGCGCACGAGGGCTTCACGTCCTGCGTCAACGAAGCCAAGAATGCCTTCAACGACGACCGCGTTTTCATCGAGAAATACGTGCTCGAGCCGCGCCACATCGAAATCCAGGTGCTCGGCGATTCACATGGCAACTATGTGTACCTGAACGAGCGTGACTGCTCGATCCAGCGTCGTCACCAGAAGGTCATCGAAGAGGCGCCGTCGCCCTTCGTCGATCCGGCCATGCGTAAGGCCATGGGCGAGCAGGCAGTGGCGCTGGCCCGTGCCGTGCAGTACGAATCGGCCGGTACGGTCGAGTTCGTTGTCGGTGCCGACAAGAGCTTCTACTTCCTCGAAATGAACACCCGCCTGCAGGTGGAGCACCCGGTGACCGAACTGATCACCGGTGTCGACCTGGTCGAGCTGATGATCCGCGTTGCCGCCGGCGAAAAGCTGCCGATGACGCAGGCTGATGTGCAGCTCAACGGCTGGTCGATGGAATGCCGCATCAACGCTGAAGACCCGTTCCGCGGCTTCCTGCCTTCCACCGGCCGTCTGGTGAAGTTCCAGCCGCCGGAGGAAATTCCGGGCCAGGTACGCGTCGATACCGGCGTCTACGACGGCGGCGAGATCTCGATGTACTACGACTCGATGATCGCCAAGCTGATCGTGCATGGCGCCACCCGCGAGCAGGCCATCGCCCGCATGCGCGACGCGCTGAACAGTTTCGTCATCCGCGGCATCTCGTCGAACATTCCGTTCCAGGCCGCGCTGATGCAGCACCCGCGCTTCCAGTCCGGCAACTTCAACACCGGCTTCATCGCCGAGGAATACCCGAAGGGCTTCGATGCCTCGATGGTGCCGCACGATGATCCAGCGCTGCTGGTCTCGGTGGCCGCCTTCGTCTACCGCAGCTTCACTGACCGTTCGGCGTCGATCACTGGCCAGCTGCAGGGCCACGAGCGCAAGGTTTCGGACAAGTGGATGGTCATCCGCCTAAAAGGTGATCAGAAGGAGCAGCATCCGGTCGTGGCGCGTCCGGTTGCTGGTGGTTACCACATCGAGTACAAGGGCGAGAAATACGAGATCCTGTCCGACTGGAAACTGGGCGAGTCACTGTTCCGTGGCACCTGCAACGGTGAGGAATTCACGCTGCAGGTCGAGCGGCACAAGACCAAGTACAGCCTGTTCCACTGGGGTGCCCGTGCCGACTTCATGGTCATGAGCGCTCGTGCAGCCGAGTTGTTGTCGCTGATGCCCGAGAAGCCGGCGCCCGACCTCTCCAAGTTCCTGATGTCGCCGATGCCCGGCCTGCTGCGCGAAGTGGCGGTCAAGGTCGGCCAGGACGTGAAGGCCGGCGAAAAGCTGGCGGTCATCGAAGCCATGAAGATGGAAAACATCCTCAAGGCCGAGCAGGATTGCAAGGTGAAGAAGATCAGTGCTGCTGCCGGCGAGAGCCTGTCAGTGGATCAGATCATCATCGAGTTCGAATAAGCCGACTTGGCTGGCCCAAAAAAACGGCCCGGACATGCAAATGTCCGGGCCGTTTTCTTTGTGCTTTGCCTGATCGGCTATCCGGTTATTCGCAGCGCAAGCGCTCGAAATTTGCTCCCCGGTCAAGGGGTGAGCCAACCTTGAGACCATCGGGCAAGTCGGAAACGTCGAGCCGCGTCAGCTTGGCCATGGCGCCGGCCGGTACGAACAGGCTGGCGGGTTTGTCGACCTGACCGGCTGCGGGCAGGAAAATGGCCGGGTACTGCACGACGCGGTTGGTCATCTTCTCCCGCCCGGTAGCGACAAATGGCAGGGGGGCGGAGGGCAGCAGGCGGACAATGGCGCAGAGCGAACCGTCTTCCAGCACAGCCAGGCTGCGGACCATGGCCAGCGAGGGAAGTCCGGCGATCGGGTCGCTGACGGCAATAAGGCTGCGGCTGCCAAGACGCTCGCCATCGCTGCCGGGGGCACGCAGCAATGTCAGTTCGCCATTGCTCTCGGCGACAAGCCGCCATTGTTCCAGTCGGGCGGCTGCCGTCTGGCTCGCGCCGGCGCTCTCGATACGTTCAGCGGCACCGGCGTGGCCGAAGATGGCAATCTGCTCGTGCACGGTGCGATTGCTCTTGGTTGTCGCCGCTACTTCAACGCCAACAGGTTTTCCGCCGAGCAGGCGATGAATGCCCTCGACGGTACTGCTTACGCCGATGCTGCGTTTTTCGTCGCGGCTGTTGGTCAGAGGTGCCGATGGCGATTGCAGGGCGCCATGCAGGAACTGCATCAGGCCGATGCAGGCGTCCGCTGGCAAGCCCGCGCCGAGCCTGAGCTCTTCCGGCGATTGCCCTTCACGTAGGCTCTTGATGCGATTTTTGAGTTTGCCTAGGGCGTTGTCGACGACCAGCCAGCGGGGCATTGCCGGGCTGGTACTGCCGGTGTGGACGGCCGTGTCGCTGCTCAAATCAATCAGCACGTTGCGGGCGTCGCGTGCGGCAGCTGCCGACGAAAGTATCTTGGCCTGCTCGCGCCAGCGCGCAAGCCAGCGTACTGCAGCGGAAAACTGGCTGCGCGAGAGCTCGTGTGGCCGCGAGAGATGAAGCAGGATCGCCATCGCATACTGCGCTGCGGGGGTCGATTCGCGGGTTTCGGCAAAAAGCCGGTCGCTGATGCTGGTGTCGGTGACGCCGAGTTGCTCGGCCGAAGCCAGCACCGCATGCAGGAGGCGCCACCAGCTGCCCGGCACAACACTGCCGCCCCGATAGCGCGAGAGCTGCTCCAGGCGTAGTGAGACAAGTGTGCGATGGGCGATCTTTGCTCGATGCTCGGCGAGTGCGCTGTCGCCGTCGAGGCAGGCGCGCAGGCAGTGCAGGTAGCCGATGGCCAGTCCGCGCCAGATTCTGCACGAGGCATCAAAAGCCTTTTGCTCGATGGGCAAGAGAGGGAGCGGGCGGTATTCGTAGCGCTTGATGCTTTCGGTTTCGATGGCAACAACTGCCTTGCGCAGCGTTTCGAGAATCTTGTAGCGCTCGCGTGGCGATATCTGCCAGCCATTGAGGCTGTCAAGCTGGGTCGCCAGGACTTCCTGCATCAGCGGCGCGTTGGCCAGCGGCTGGGTGTTCAGCCAGTCGGTGCAGGCAGCCATGTCGGCAAAGGCCGGCGGCTTGTCGGCACGCATGGCCGGTAGCGAAAACCACGTCATTGAACCCTCCTTGGCAGGTGTGCGGGTGCCGTCTAGTGCGGCACTCCGCGGCGCAGAGCTTAACCCAAGCGCGTAAAAGCCTCCACCACTTCCGGTGGTGCCTGTACCAGTTCGATCAGCACGCCTTCGCCGCCGATTGGAAATTCGTCGCTGGCTTTGGGATGCAGGAAAGTGATGTCGTAGCCAGCCGCGCCCTTGCGGATGCCGCCTGGGGCGAAGCGAACGCCCTGTGCCGTCAGCCATTCGACGGCTACGGGAAGATCATCTACCCACAGCCCGACATGGTTGAGCGGGGTGGCGTGCACGGCCGGCTTCTTCTCGGCGTCGAGTGGCTGCATCAGGTCGACTTCAACCTTGAACGGTCCGCTGCCCATGGCGCAGATGTCCTCGTCTACGTTCTCGCGCTCGCTGACGAAATTGCCGGTGATCTCCAGTCCGAACATGTCGACCCACAGGGTCTTCAGGCGATCCTTGGAGGGGCCGCCGATGGCAATTTGCTGGATGCCGAGAATGCGGAAAGGGCGTTGGCTCATGGAAACCTCCTTGCATTAAGAATTCATAATTACGGATTGGCGCTATTCTACGTAGCCCATGCGCGCTTGTCACTCGTTCTGCGAGCGCAAACCTGCAAAGGATGGGGCCGCCCGGAACGGCGTGCCGCGCTGTGCAAAACTCCGGCGTTTGAAGGAGAATGGGGCAACTGTCTGCAGAGGGGCTTCAGTGCTAAGACCGTTCCAGTCACTGCGTCACGCGATCGTCCTCGGTGTCGCTCTGTGCGTGCTGATTCCGGCGTTGCTGCTGGGAGGGCTGGTGGCCAGGGATCGCTATGCGGATGCCTATCGCGAACGCGTTACGGCACCTCTGCAGCAATACGCCAATATTCTGGTGCACGGTCTGGTGTCCTCCATATGGAACGTGGATTCCGACACGGCACGACAACTCGCCGATGCCGTCCTCATCAATCCGGATGTCGTGCGCATCTCTGTCGAGGACAGCAGCCACAACACCTTTCTCCAGATGGAGCACCCGGAGCGCCGGAAGGGAGAGGCTGTCTTCGAGAAGCGGGAAATACGCCGTGATGGGCAGGTGTTGGGCTATCTGACGATCGAATTGTCGACTGGTCGAATAGAGAGCGAACTTTTACTCGAAGCCGTAAAACTTGGCGTCACGCTGCTTGTCCAGCTTGTTGCTTCCTTTGTGCTGATTCTGCTGTTGCTTGAGAATCGATTGATCAATCCTCTGCGGGAAATCCGCAATGCAGCGCAAAAACTTGCCACCGGTGAACTTGATCGGCCAATAACGACCAGCAGTCAGGATGAAATCGGCGAGCTCGCCCGTCACCTGGACGCCATGCGGCTTGAGTTGCGCGACGCTTTTGGCGAACTGGAGGCAAAACGCATTGCGCTGGTGCGCGAGCTGGATGAACATGGCCAGGCCGAAGCTGCCCTGCACGCAAACCATGAATTTACCCAGACGGTCATTGAATCGCTGCCTGGCATCTTCTATCTGATTAATCCGGATGGTCGCTTCGTTCTGTGGAATCACAACTTTGAAGCCATTACCGGTCGCAATGCCGACGAGATCCCGGCCTTGCATCCCCTGGACCTTTTCGATGGTCCGGATCGCACAACCGTAGCCAAGGCCATCGAGCAGGTCTTTGCCAGCGGCGAGGCGGTTGCCGAAGCCAGCCTGATCCGAGCCGACGGCGTGCGCCAGCCTTATCTGTTCACGGGCCTGAAGCTGGATATGTCAGGGGCGCCGCATCTGCTCGGTGTCGGTATCGATCTGGGCGCTCGTCGCCGTGCCGAGGAGGCGCTGGCCACGTCAGAGGCAAAATTTTCAGCAGCCTTTCACGGCAGTTACGACTACATCACCATCAGCCGGCTTTCTGATTCGCACTACCTTGCAGTGAACGAGGCGTTTGAGCGCCTCAGCGGGTGGACCAGCGAGGAGGCGTTGGCGTCGAGTGCGCTGGAGCTGGGCATTTGGGTGGATGCCGCCGATCGACAAAGTCTTGTCGAGCGCTTGCGTGTAGGCGACAGAATTCACGATTTCCCGATGCGGATGAAGACCAAGGCGGGCGCGACGCTGGAGTGCCTGGTTTCAGCCTTTGTGGTGTCGATTGCAGGCGAAGACTGTATGGTGGCGGTAGCGCGCGATGTCACCGAGGCGCGTCAAACCGAACAGGCGCTGCGCGCCTCGGAAGCCAAGTTTGCTGCGGCGATCAACGGTAGCGTCGATTTCATTTCGCTGAGCCGGCTGGAAGATGGCTGCTTCACGCTGGTCAATGAAGCGTTCGAAAAACTTACGGGCTGGCGCGCCGAAGAAGCTATCGGCCGCACGTCGCTGGAACTTGGCATCTGGCGCAACCCGGAGGAGCGTGAGGAGTTGGTGCGCCGTGTGCGCCTGGGCGAACATGTACGCAACTATTTCCTTCATCTCGGCACCCGGCATGGCGAAATCCGCGAATGCGTGATGTCGGCGGTCCAGGTGACCATCGAAGGTGGGGCCTATATGGTCGCCGTGGTACGCGATGAAACCGAGCAGCGCAAAGCCGATCGCGCACTGCGTCGTCTGGCGCAGGGAGGCGGCCTGCTTGCTCCGGCGGCCTTCTATGAAGACCTTGTCACTGATCTGGTCGAGGCGCTGGGATTCGCAGTCGGCTTCATCGGTTTCCGCGATCCGGCCCATCCATCACGTATCGTGACCCGCGCAGCTTTCTTCCATGGGACGCCGCGTGAATCATTTGCCTATGAGGCCAAAGGCGCGCCTTGCGAGTGTGTTCTGGCGGGCCAGATCTGCATTTACACCGATCACGTTGCCGAACAGTTCCCGCAGGATGAGGCGCTCGCACGACAAGGCCTGGCCTCCTACGTGGGTGCCCCGTTGCGGGATGATGCAGGCGCTGTCATCGGTCTGCTCACGGTCATGGATACGAAGCCGTTAACCAATCCCGACCTTGCTCGATCACTGGTACAGGTATTCGCCGAGCGCGCGAGCGGCGAGCTGGCCCGGGAGCGTGCGGGCGAAGCACTGGCAGCCAGTCAGCAGAAATTCTCGGCGCTGTTCCACTCGTCACCGGTAGCCATGACGGTTTCGCGCCGAGCTGAAAATTATGCGGTGGTCGATGCCAACATTGCGTGGGAGCAGCAGTTCCGCCAGTCGCGCGCCGATGTCATCGGTCGGAACGGTCCGCGCCTGGATTTCTGGCGCAACCTTGAAGACCGCACAGCAGTGCTTTCGTCAATCGAGAAAAATGGCGAAATTCACGCCTACGAAGCGTGGCTAAAGCGAGGCGATGGCGCAGAAATCCTCTGCCTGATATCCGGCAGGATGGTTGCCCTCGAAGGCGATGAACTGCTGATTCTGGCCGAAGAGGATATTACCGAGCGACGCCGCCTTGAACGAGAGCTGGCCGAACTTGCCGCATCGCTCGAGCAGCGTGTGGTCGAACGAACCGAAGCGTTGCGCAAATCCAACGACGAACTTGCCGCGACGCTGTCGACCTTGCAGCGCGCCCAGTCCGAACTGGTCCGTTCCGAGAAACTGGCAGCCCTCGGGTCGCTGGTGGCGGGCGTCGCACATGAGCTCAATACGCCGATCGGCAATTGCATTACCGTTGCCAGCACGCTGGATGAACAGGTCGCACTCTTTGTCGAGAGCCTGCAGCACGGGGTTCGTCGCAGCACGCTCGAAAGCTTTACCGGCAGTGCGCGGCTGGCTGCCGACATCCTGCTGCGCAACCTGCGGCGTGCATCGGAGCTGGTGGTCAGCTTCAAGCAGGTGGCGGTTGACCAGACCAGTTCCCAGCGCCGCGAGTTTGCACTGGAGGAGGTCGTTGCCGAAATCCTGCTGACCCTGCAGCCGACGATCCGCAAGTCGCACTTTGTCGTCGATTATGAGATTCCGGCTGAGATTGTTTGCGACAGCTACCCGGGCCCTCTCGGGCAGGTTGTCGCTAACCTGATCAATAACGCCTTGCTGCACGCTTTTGAGGGACGCGAACAAGGAACGGTAAGGATCAGTGCCCGGATGCTGGCGGATGCCTATTTTGAGTTGACTGTCGCCGATGACGGATGCGGTATCGCCGCCGCCGACCAGTCGCGCATCTTCGATCCGTTCTTTACGACCAAATTAGGCAAAGGCGGCAGCGGTCTTGGGCTGCACATCGTCTATAACCTGGTCACTGGCGTGCTTGGTGGCGACATCGCGGTGTATAGCGAACCGGGGCGCGGAGCCCGTTTTGTGATTGCCGCGCCGCTGGTGGCGCCGATGAGTGCCGACAGCGGCGACGAAACCGCGTAGTTTGCTTTAGCGCGGCTGGCGTGCCCGGGCCATCAGCATCAGTCCGGCCACAATCATTGGCAGCGACAGCCACTGCCCCATGCTGACCTCGTAGGAAAGTCCGAAGATGCCGGCGTCCGGTGTGCGGAAAAATTCCGCAAAAAAGCGGAAACAGCCGTAGCCGACCAGGAAAGCCCCCGAAACTGCACCGCGACCCCGGGGTGTGGCTGAGTAGAGCCATAACAGAATGAACAGCAGCAGTCCTTCACCCGCCGCCTGATAGAGCTGCGAGGGGTGGCGTGGCAGGTTGTCGACCTGTGGGAACACCATGGCCCATGGCAGTGCCGGGTCGGCGATCCGGCCCCATAGCTCACCGTTGATGAAATTGCCGATACGACCGACCGCCAGCCCCAGCGGCACCAATGGCGCGATGAAGTCGGTGACATCCAGCCAGGCACGCCCATATTTGCGGGCGACGAAAGCCATGGCCACGAGAACGCCGAGAAAACCGCCGTGAAAGGACATGCCGCCTTTCCAGACCGCAAGAATTTCCAGCGGGTGCCCGAGGTAGTAGCCTGGCTCGTAGAACAGTATCTGCCCCAGGCGGCCACCGAGGATGACGCCAAGCACACCGTAGAAAAGCAGGTCGTCCAGCGCCTCGATCCGCCAGCCGGGCGCAGCGCCCCGACTGATGCGCAGCTTGCCCAGCCACCAGAACTGCAGGAAGGCGAGCAGGTACATGAGGCCGTACCAGTGGATGGCGAGTGGGCCGATTGATACG
>JAUPVD010000432.1 GCA_030917225.1 Pseudomonadota bacterium | reverse complement strand
TCAACTCGATCGGCCCCATCGGCATCCCGAAGGCGAGCATCGCTTCGTCCACGGTTTCCGGCGAAATTCCCTCGTCGACCGCATGCATCGCCGCCAGCATGTAGGGCGCAAGCACGGCATTGACCAGGAAGCCCGGCGCACTCTTCACCGGCAGCGGCAGGCGGTCGATCTGCTTGACGAAGGCAGCGGCCTTTTTCGCCATTTCCGGATCGCCACCTTCGGCCGAGACGACTTCCACCAGCGGCATCTTCGACACCGGGTTGAAGAAGTGAATACCGACTAACCTCGCCGGGTTCTTCAACACGGTACGCAGGTCTTCCAGCTTTAGGCTGGAAGTGTTGGTCGCCAGCACGGCGTCCGGCTTCATCACCGCATCAAGTTTCCGGAACAGGGCATGCTTGGCTTCGACGTTCTCGAAGATGGCCTCGATCACCACGTCGGCATGTGCCGCACCCTGGCCTTCCGGGTCCGGAATCAGGCGATCCATCACCGCACGCAACTGCAGCTTGTCCTTGATGCGCTTGGCGAAACCGGCGCGCGCACGCTTGAGTGCTGGCGCAATGCGATCCATGTTCTGGTCCTGCAGCGTCACGGTCAGGCCACGCAAGGCACACCAGGCGGCGATGTCGCCGCCCATGACGCCAGCGCCGATCACATGCACGCGCTGCGCTTTCCAGTCAATATCCTTGCCGAAGCTCTTCAGCCGCTCCTGCAGGAAGAAAACACGAACGAGGTTGCGTGCGGTCGGCGAACGGACAATGCCGTCCACCAGTTCCGGCGCGGCCAGCGCATTGCCGTTGTACTTCGCCCAGATGTCGATGATCGCGTACGGCGCCGGGTAGTGCTCCTGGCGCGCGCGCTGGGCGACCTGCTTTTTCGCGCCACTGGCAACAACGCCCTTCAGCGGACCGTTGAGCAGTTTCTGCATGAACGGCAACGGACGGCGCGGCTGGTTCGATAACACCAGCATCCGAGCGGCGTTTTCCATGACGCGCGGCGGCACGCAGTCATCCGCCAACCCCATGCGCTTGGCGCGCTTGGCATCGATGGTCTTGCCGGTGAGCATCATGTCCATTGCAGCCGCCGGGCCAACCCGCTCGGGCAGGCGCAGCATGCCACCCCAGCCCGGGAAGATGCCGAGCATGACTTCCGGCAACCCCATCTTGGTACTGGGCTCATCAATCGCCAGCAGGTAGCGGCAGGCCAGCGCCAGTTCCAGGCCGCCGCCCAGGCAGTGGCCACGCACCAGCGCCAATGTCGGGTAGCGCACGGCCTCCAGCCGGTTGAACAGGTTCCAGCCACGCTCAACAAGTTCGCGCCCTTTTTCGGCGGTATCGAGTTGGGTGAATTCCTGGATGTCGGCGCCGGCAATGAAGCCAGCCTCCTTGCCAGAACGGAAGATCACCGCCTTTGGCGGCGTGCGGTCAAAAGCGTCGAGCATCTGGCCAAGTTCATCCATCACCGTCTTCGACAGCGAATTGGCGGATTCGCCGGCCTTGTCGAGCGTCGCCCAAGCAATGCCCTCGGCATCGGTTTCGACACGCCAGTGTTGCAGATTCAAAGTCATCATCATTCAGTCTCTCAGTGCAGGGGCTGGCCGCTTGCGGCGAAAGCCAGCGTCACGGCGCCAGGGCCGACGTTGACCGCAGCGGTCTTGCTCATCGGCGACAGGAGGATTTCCACGCCATTGTCGCGTGCGGCCTGATCAAGTGCGGCATACCCAGGGAGTTTTGGCACGTTGGCCAGCGGACCGCCATAGCTGATGCACACATACGGCGATTCCAGCCCACGACGAACACGATCGGCGGCGGCAGTGAACAGCTTTTCGACGCCGGTTTCAAATCCACGCACCTTGTCCACCGGCCCCGTTGCATCCTGATGGCAATGCAGAATCGGCTTCACGTCCAGCATCGAACCGAGTGCATACGAACCCCAGCCGATGCTCTTGTCGCCTTTCTTGGAAGCGCGCTTGTAGATATGAAAAAGGTCGGCCGGCACCATATAGGTGTGCGTCTGCTCAACGATCTGCCGCAGGCGCGCGCCGATCTCGCTCGGGGTACCGCCCTGGCGGATCAGCCGGATGGCTTCCGCCGCCTGAACACCCTGCCCGGCAAACATGTTGCGCGATGACAGAACGGCCAGACCAAAGCGTTCCGGCACCCCCGCCTGACGACGAATATCCTTGTACTTGGTCAGGATCGCCCGCGAAGCCTGCATCGCGTGATCGTAGATCTGGCTACGGCCGCTGGTGATGGTCAGGCAGAAGACATAGTCGAAATCGAGCACCAGCCGCTCAAGAAAGAGCTTTTCGATCTGCTGTACCGAGTAGGGAATCGACTCGGCAAAATCTTCACTCTTCTTGTCGAGATGCGTTGCGTAGAACGAATGCGTCTCGGCCGGATCGCGCCGGTCCTCGACCAATACATCGCCAATGCGCAAGGTGATCGGCATGACCACGACGCCATGCGCATCGATAAAGTCCTTCGGCAGATCACAGCAGGAATCAACAACAACACCGATTCTCATGATTGCTCCTCCGCCTCAACCAGCATTGCCCCACCGAGACCGCCGCCGATGCAAATGGTGGCGATGCCGCGCTTGGCTTTCTTTTCGCGCAGCACATGCAGCAGATGCAGGACGATACGAGCACCGGAAGCGCCCACCGGGTGACCAAGTGCAACGGCGCCGCCGTCGATATTCAGTTTTTCTTCATCCAACGTTCCGAGCGCACCTGGCAGACCCAGTTGCTCACGGCAGTAGTCGTCGGGTTTCCAGGCTTCGACGCAGCCCATCACTTGGGCCGCAAACGCTTCGTTGATTTCCCAGGCATCGAGGTCATTGAGACCGAGGCCGTGGCGCTGCAGGATCGGCGTTGCAGCATGTACCGGACCGAGTCCCATCTGTGCTGGATCAAGACCTGACCACTGGCTGTCCATGATGCGACCGATCGGCTTGAGATTCCATTTCTGGACAGCCTCCTCGGACGCGAGGATCAGCCAGGCAGCACCGTCGGTAATCTGCGAGCTGTTGGCAGCCGTGATGTAGCCGTACTTCTTGTCGAAGAAAGGTTTCAGCTTGGCCATGCCGGCCATGCTGGCATCAGCGCGGACACCGTCGTCCTCGGCGTAGACATTGCCCTTGTCGTCCACCAGCGGCACGGTCTCGCCATAGTGGCCGGCTTCGCGGCCAGCCAGCGCGCGCTTGTGGCTGCGCACCGAAAACTCGTCCATCTGCTGGCGGTTGATGCCAAATTTCCAGGCCAGATTCTCAGCCGTCTGGCCCATCAGCATGCCGTTGACCGGATCGGTCAGGCCCTTCATCAAACCGATCACCGGCGAGAGCAACACGCTTGGGCGCAGCTTGGCGAACTGCTTCAGTTTCGCACCAAGCGTGCGCGCTCCCATCATCTGCGAGAACCACAGCACCATGGTGTCGGAATAGAGCAGCGGTGCGTGCGACAGCGCGTCGACGCCGCCAGCCAGCACCAATTGCGAACGACCGGACTGGATATTGGC
>JAUPVD010000035.1 GCA_030917225.1 Pseudomonadota bacterium | reverse complement strand
TGGGAACATTCCCAAGGGAGAGGATCGGATTGAGCTGCCTAAAGCTTGAGTCGGCGCGCGTCAGGAAAACAGGGCGCGCTCGTCGAGCACGCTGCCACCGCGTTAGCGGTTTAGTTCAACGAATAGCGTTTATCCGCCGACGCGGACGAGTTTGAAGAGGGTAGAAAGTCATATCGGCGGATAAACCTCGTTGGACTGGACCGCCGGACGGGCGATGGTTATGGGGATTGTAAGGCGAGGTCGCCTGAAGTCAATCGCATGGCATGAAACAAGACGGCGGATTGATGCGCACCAGATGTCACCGTGAGCAAATTCTGGCGGCGTAAATTGCTCAGAGAGCGGTTGTGTACCGGCTCAATAGCCCACTGACGAATAGCAGAATAATCCCGTCCGGGAATGGCCTGGCCATCCGCAGGAGAAACTGGCTGCAACGGTTTTATGGCTGGTTTCATGGTGGCCCTCGGGCCGTTGCACCGCGCAGCGGTAGCAACGTGGCTGTGATCCGAAACAGCCCACCGCAATGCGGACAGCACATCGACTCAAGGCGAGCCACCCGGCACAGGAATGCCGCCACTGATTCGATGATCGCCGGTTCCGGCGGCGGCACGGCCAGCGCCGAGCGGGCGGCAGCCAGCCCGACTTTCTTTCTCGCTGGTGAGAGCAGGCCGTAGTGCCGGATGCGCTTGAAGCCGCTGGGCAGGACGTGCAGCAAAAAGCGGTCGATAAACTCAATTCCCGGAAAGCGCAGCGTGCGCTTCTTGCCCTCGGCATCGGCCCGAACCCGGAAAGCCACCTGACCGTTGGCAATGCCGATGATGCGTTCATTGGAAATCGCCACCCGGTGCGTGTAACGCCCCAGGTACTCAAGCACTGCCTGTGGCCCGCCCAGCGGTTGCTTGGCATAGACCACCCAGTCGTGGGCGTAGAGGTCTTGCTTGAGAACTTGCCAGGCCAAGGTGTCGATAAAATCAGGCAGATGCCCCTGTCGGCGTAAATCATCGAGACCGGCGATGAACTTGCCGCGAAACACCTTGGACAGCGCACGAACCGGAAACAGGAAACCCTTCTTCGGGCTGATCCATTCCCCGGTATCAGATAGCGCACCACCGGCGACCAGCGCATGCACATGGACATGCCGCCCAAGATTCTGTTGCCAGGTATGCAGCACCAGCGAGAACGCCGGCATGCCGCCCAGGTGACGCGGGCTGGCGGCAAACTCGGTGAGGGTTGCCGAGGCAGCGGCAAATAGGTTCTCGTAAAGCCGGCGTGGGGCGGCACCGATCAGACCGTTGAGCGCATGCGGCAGCGTGAACACCAGATGGAAATAAGGCACCGGCAAGACTTCTCGCCGCCGTGCAGCCAGCCACGCCTCCTTGGTCCGCGTCTGGCAGCGCGGGCAATGCCGGTTGCGGCACGAGTGATAGACGTGCCGGATCATCCCGCAGCAGGTGCAGGATTCGACATGCCCACCGAGCGCTGCCGTGCGGCAGGCAAGAATGGCCCGCCAGACCTTGGCCGTGCCGCGCGGCAAGTCATGGCTGGCGAGATAGGCCGGACCGAAGGTGGCGAGCACCTCGGCCAGACCGGCCGGCTTCACGCCAGCCGCTTAGGGCGTCAGCAGTTCAAGTGGTGAAGTGGTGCCGGTCAGACGCGATTGCGCCAGATGAAAATAGCGCATGGTCGTACTGACATGGCCGTGGCCGAGCAGGCACTGGATGGTGTGGATATCGACCCCGGCTTCCAGCAGATGGGTGGCAAAAGCGTGGCGCAAGGTGTGAATGCCACCACCGCGCTCAATGCCAGCGGCGCTGCGGGCGGCATGGTAAATGCGCTGGGCGGTCGTGTTGTAGAGTGGTCCATCGCCGCTGTAATTGGGAAACAACCAGCGTTGGGGGCGAGCGACTCGCCAGTACAGGCGCAGCGTTTCGAGTAGGCGCGGCGAAAGCAGTGTATAGCGATCCTTGCCGCCCTTGCCCTGGCGCACCTTGAGGCACATCCGCTCGGGCGACGATTCGACGTCGCTCAGTTGCAGGTTGCAGACTTCGGAAAGGCGCAGACCGGCGGCGTAGGTAGTGGTCAGCAAGGTACGGGCACGGATGTCGCGGCCGTGGGCCAAGAGGCGACCGATCTCTTCTCGGGTGAGGATCTGCGGCAAGCGTTTGGGCACCTTCGCCATCGGGATGTCGAAAGCGATTTCCCGTTGCCCAAGCACCACGGCAAAGAGAAAACGGATGGCGCAGACGGCTTGGTTGACGCTGGCGTAGGCCAGTTTCCGCTCGCTGATCAAGTGCAGCAGGTAGGTCTGGATCGCTGCCGCATCGAGTTGGTCGGGAGATCGCCCGTAATACTTGGCCAGCCCGCTGACACAGGCCAGATAAGTTTCCTTCGTCCGCTCGGCGAAGCCTCGCAACACCATCGCCTCGTTCATCCGCTGTCTGAGTGTGCTCATCTCGTTCTCCTCTTTCAACTTGGGAACATTCCCAAGGGAGAGGATCGGATTGAGCTGCCTAAAGCTTGAGTCGGCGCGCGTCAGGAAAACAGGGCGCGCTCGTCGAGCACGCTGCCACCGCGTTAGCGGTTTAGTTCAACG
>JAUPVD010000431.1 GCA_030917225.1 Pseudomonadota bacterium | reverse complement strand
TGTTTGTACTGTTTTCCCATGCAACATTTTCTCCCAAAAATGTTGCACTTGGTTTTTGAGCGCGCCTTGCCAAACCGAGACCCAAGGTTGAAAATTTACCGATCGGGAATGCTGCGTGTCGTCGATTCACTCGGTGGCGAATTCACCTTGAACGGGTTTGCGTCAAACCATTCCGGCACTGCACCGACGGCCGCCAATGCGCACGATGCCAGGGCGGCTCGGCTTCGGGCCTTGGACGAACTCACGGCACAGGCCCAAGAACTCAAGATGGGATACGAGTAGCGCCAGCCATCTCTACCCTATGCAGGGCAGTGGCGCAGTTTCAAGAACCGCGCCATTTTGGGTGTAAATGGGTGCACTATTGAACACAGGCTCGCACCGGATGCCCCGTCTTCCACATCAAAGTGGCGCAGATGACCAAGAACTGCGCCACTTTCCGGGTTAGACCTGGCGCAGTTTAATAAACTGCGCCATAATGTGTGCCACATGAACCTCGAACGGCGCCACAACGCGATGCCATCTACAACAGACTTACTGAACAGCATCCGGGCATCCGAGAACGGATTGACGCTGGCCGAACTGCTGACCGTGCACCCTGACATTGCCAGGCGAACAGCACAGCGCTTGATCGCGAAGCTGATTGAGAGCGGCCAAATCGCAGCAACGGGTGAAGGTCGGGCCCGTCGCTATTTTCGTGCAGATGCCCAACCTGGCAGCGGCGTACTGACCACCAGAGTAGATAGCTTCCCGCCTTTTATTCCCCTGTCTGCCGACAGCCAGGACATCCTTGCCTATATCGATCAGCCTCCTGAAGCGCGCAAGCCAGTAGGCTATCAGCGTGATTTTCTGGATGCTTACCGCCCTAATGAGACTTGGTATTTGTCTGAGTCGCTGCGCCGCCAATTACACAATATGGGCAGAACCACTGACGTTGAGGAACCCGCGGGCACCTACAGCCGCGCCATTCTCAATCGATTACTGATCGACCTGTCATGGGCGTCAAGCCATCTGGAAGGCAACACCTACTCCCGGCTCGACACGCGCGAACTCATCGAGCATGGCAAGGCCGCACGAGGCAAGGCGGCCATCGAAACACAGATGATCCTGAACCATAAGACGGCGATCGAACTGCTGGTCGAAAACATCGACAGTGCGGAGTTCAATCGCTACACGCTGATGAACTTGCACAGCGCTTTGGCGGAAAACTTGTTGCCCAATCCAGCCGATGAGGGGCGAATTCGCCAGCATGCCGTCGATATTGGCAAAAGCGTCTATCGCCCGCTCTCAACACCACAACAGATCGAAGGCGCGCTGGAAGTGCTTCTGGATAAAGCAAGCCAGATTGGCGATCCGTTTGAGCAATCCTTTTTCATGATGGTGCATTTGCCCTACCTGCAGCCGTTTGCCGACATCAACAAGCGCACTTCGCGATTGGCGGCGAATCTACCGCTGTTTCGTGCAAACCTTTGTCCGCTGACTTTTCTGGACGTGCCGGAGCAGGCATACAGCCGGGCCACCCTCGGCGTGTACGAAATGACCCGCGTGGAGCTGCTGCGTGACCTTTACGTCTGGGCCTACGAGCGTTCTACGCAGGAATATCTGGCGATCAAACAAGACTTGGCGGAGCCCGACCCCCTTCGCTTGGCGTGGCGTGATTTCATCAAGCAGACCATCCGCGAAGTCATCACAAATCCGGAACTGGAACCGCTTTCCTGTATTCGGCGAGCTGTGGCAGAGCGTATACCTGAGGATGAACAAGCGGGCGTACAGGCACTGACTGTCGAAGAACTCCGGAGGCTACACGAGGGGGTGCTGGCACGCTACGGTTTACGACCGTCCGAGTTCACAGCCTGGAAAGCGGTTCACGGGCATTGATGGACGCGGGTTCGATTCCAGAGTTGGGAATTGAACTGACACTGGAACGCAGACGGGTTTGATGCACGCTTCCGTGCGACCGAGACCCCGCAAGAGTTCGATTCTTTCCGCAGGAACCCGCAGGAACCCTCACCAGCCCGCACGACCAGAGCCAACCCTTTGATTTTCAAAAAACTGCTTGATCGGTCCGCGCTTGCGGACTGCGGAGTTTCAATTGGCCGGAAATCTGGCTAGTCCAAACGGCCGCGGGTACCGCCACGCCGACAAATCGTCAGCACTTGTCGATATCTACCGTCGAAACGGAACATCTCAGCCAATTCTGACCTGCGACGCGACCGACTGGCTGGTTGAAATCTGCAAGCACGACTCCTCGTAAGCCTCGATGTCGACCAGGCGGTAAGCCACCCGGCCACAGAGCTTCAGGAATTTTGGTCCGATCCCGACGCTGCGCCAGCGTTCCAATGTGGCCTCGCTGATTCTCCAGCGTGCGGCCAGTTGCTTTTGGTTGAGGTGAACGACGTCCATCTTGGTCTCCTTCCGAATGAGTTGGCAGGAGTCCATGAAGGCGCTGTTCAGCCCGCGAGCCAAGCGATTCTTCTGTGGATCTGAGTTATGCGTCGTCTGGCTGCAGAGGGGTGTCGAGCTCTACCGAGACGTCTCCAACCAACGAATGAATACGTCGCACCTGCTCGTCAGTGACCGGCTGCAACCGTTCGGGGTGCGCGGCGATATCCCGCTCGAGGAAATCCAGAATAACCTTCGCGGATGAGCTGATGATGGCCGTTTCCGCGTCGTCTGCGTCTTTCTTCATGCGCGCTCCCCCGTTGGAGCATCCTCCAACACATAGCTTGTACTGCGCCCGCCCGCATCTGATTTCCGCAGGACACCCCGTGCAAGCAGATCGTTGATGTCACGCAGGGCTGTGTCGGGCGAGCACTTGGCAATGGCCGCCCACTTGCTGCTGGTCAGCTTGCCTTCAAAGCCATCGAGCAGCTTGTTCAGCAACTTCACCTGTCGCTCGTTCAGTGGCATGGTCGCCCAACGTTGCCAAAACCGCGCTTTGTTCAGCCCCGCGTCGAGTGTGTGCTGCGCCTGATCGACGGCGCGATGGAGGGTATCGAGGAACCAGGCGAGCCACTCGGTGACGTCCATCGACCGCTTCTGCGTCCGCTCCAGGACGTCGTAGTAAGCCTTGCGTTCGCGCTGGATCTGCGCCGACAAACTGTAGAACCGCTGTGGACTGCCATCGGCACGAGCCAGCAGCAGATCACCGATGGCGCGGGCGATACGGCCATTGCCGTCGTCAAACGGGTGCAACGTTACGAACCATAGGTGGCCGAGACCGGCCTTGAGCAGCGGCGGTTCGTTCGACGCCCCATTCAGCCAGTCGAGGAAGCAGCGGGTTTCGGCCTCGAGGCGATCAGCAGGCGGCGCTTCGAAATGCACCCGCTGGCGGCCGATGGGACCGGACACCACCTGCATCGGGCCGGTGGCATCGTCGCGCCAGCCGCCGACCTTGATCCTGGAAAGGCCGGAGTAGCCGGTGGGAAACAGTGCGGCATGCCAGCCGAACAGACGCTCCCGCGACACCGGCGAAAGACAGTTGGCGGTAGCATCGAGCACCATCTCGACTACACCTTCGACGTGCCGATCCACAGGGGCCAAGGCACCGATGTCCACGCCGAGCCTACGGGCGATGGACGAACGCACAGATTCGACGTCGAGTTGCTCACCCTCGATCTCGCTGGTCTTGACCACGTCCTCGGTCAGCGCTGCAAGGCTCGCCTGATCGCGCAGCGCCATGCCGACGTCAGCCAAGCGCCCCATCAACAGCCCCTGGGCACGGCTGACCTCGGCCATCGGACCGGCCAGCGCAGCCAGATCGAAACGCCAGTTCGGCCAGTCGCCGGCCTGCCAGATGTATGTGTAATCTCCGCTATTCATGCTGAGATTATGGGGGTTAATTCTCCGCATGCGCAAGTTATTCGCCGCATATTGTGCGGTGATAAAGCTATCCATTCGCCGCAGGATGGGCCGCCCCACTCAGAGATGGGTGTAAACGGGTGTGCTTTTGGTTGAAGAAGCGGACGCGGGTTCGATTCCGGATTCGGAATTGAACTGGCCCCGGAATGCAGACGAGGTTGGGCAGCCTTTCCGGTCACCAATCAGGGCGAAAAACCTGCTTGATCGTCCACAGCCCAAGGGCGTGGCTGCAGGCTTTTCGACCCAGTTAGCAACGATTCGCCGCGCTTCGATTCCGTACTTTCAATAGTCGTTTGATGCGGGGTTCTACCCCACCACCATACATAGAAAGCCCAACTGTTTTCAGTTGGGCTTTTCTTTTGGAAAATCCTCAATGGTGACGCGCACTTACGGCGTTTGCCTCGTGACTTTTTTGCTATCAAAATCAGGCATTTTTAGCCGTTTTAGCCAGAATTTACCCCGATTTCTCTCTCTGTTCTCAGTGACCCTCGTGACTTTTCATAAGTCCACTTCCAATAAAATCAATGACTTCCGCGGGGGTGGTTTGCAAATTGAATTTGGTGAGCGGTAGAGACTGAGAATAGAGAGTGCGTGAAATGCGCGCGTTTTACCGTCATGTCAAGGGGCATTGAAGTGCTTCGCGACGCCATTTACGCATCGCCAGCGTCGTTCCACAGCGGTAGCCCGCGTGCCGGGGCTATGTGCGGGCACGCCGAGTCGAACCCGATTAGTGGTCAAAATTTGACGCTATGCCACCATCCAATTGGCCAGCAAGAACCTTTCAAGCT
>JAUPVD010000430.1 GCA_030917225.1 Pseudomonadota bacterium | reverse complement strand
GGCTTGTCGCCCAACACCTTGACGAACTCTTCATGGGCGATGGCCACGAGGCCCGGGTGGGCAACCCAGCCACCGTCGAAGCCGTCGTTGGCATCACGGGTCTTGTCGTGGCGGATGCCGGCCAGTGCCTTCTCGTTGGCCACCGGGTCGTTCTTGATCGGGATCAGGGCCGACATGCCGCCCATGGCCGGTGCGCCGCGCTTGTGGCAGGCCTGCACCAGCGCCAGCGCGTAACCGCGCATGAACGGCACTTCCATGGTGATGGCGCTGCGCTGGGCCAGGCAGAAATCCTTGTTCTTCTTGAATTTCTTGATGCACGAGAAAATGTAATCCCAGCGGCCGGCATTCAGGCCGGCGGAGTGGTTGCGCAGCTCATACAGGATCTCTTCCATCTCGAAGGTGGCGAGGATGGTTTCGACCAGCACGGTGGCCTTGATCGTGCCCTGCGGGACGCCGCAGTGTTCCTGCGTCATGACGAAGATGTCGTTCCACAGGCGGGCTTCGAGGTGCGATTCCATCTTCGGCAGATAGAAGAAGGGGCCGGCGCCGCGGGCGATCTGCTCCTTGGCGTTGTGGAAGAAGACCAGGCCGAAATCGAAGATGCCGCCGGAGACGCGCTGGCCGTCGACGGTCATGTGCTTCTCGTCGAGGTGCCAGCCGCGCGGACGGATCTGCAGCGTGGCGATCTGGTCGTTAAGCTTGTATTCCTTGCCGTTGTCGCCCTTGAACGAAAGCTCGCGGCGGATGGCCTTGTACAGGTTGATCTGGCCCTGCACCTGATTGTCCCAGTTCGGCGAGTTCGAATCCTCGAAGTCGGTCATGTACGAATCAGCGCCCGAGTTGAAGGCGTTGATGATCATCTTGGCCTCGACCGGGCCGGTGATCTCGGTGCGGCGGCGCTCCAGCGCCTTCGGCAACGGCGCGATCTTCCAGTCGCCGTCGCGGATGGCCTTGGTTTCCGGCAGGAAATCGGGCATTTCGCCAGCGTCAATGCGCGCCTGACGGGCAACGCGGGCCTGCAGCAGCTCCTGGCGGCGACCTTCAAAGGCGCGGTGCAGCTTGGCAACCAGCGCCAGCGCATCGTGGGTCAGGATGGATTCGAAACCGGGCTTGATCGGTCCGGTAATTTGCACGCCGGCGGGCAGGTTGAGGCTCATGGCAACTCCTTGTGGTGAAGGTTAAAAATAAGTCTTGTAAAAATAGATCACGGTCAGCGCAGCGCCAACTGCAACGACCAGGCGGCGCAGCAGCATGGCGGGCAGGCGGCGGGCGAGTGAGGCGCCGGCGTAGCCGCCGATGGTGGCGGTGGCGAGCATGACCAGCGTGTGCGGCCAGCTGACGGCGCCGGCGATGATGAAGGTCAGTGCGGCAACGGTGTAATTCACCGCCGAGGCCACGTTCTTCAGTGCGTTCAGTTCCTGCATGTCCTTGAATCCCTGAATAGCCAGTGCCGCCAGCGTCAGGATGCCGAGTCCGGCGCCGAAGAAGCCGCCATAGGTGGCAACGATCAACTGGAACAGGGCGCCGCCGATGCTGCCGGGCGAGGCTTCGTCGCTGACGGTGGCGCCGAACTTCTGCTTGACCCAGCCGACAATGCGCTGGACCTGACCGGAGAAGGCGAACAGCGCGGTGGCGATGAGCAGCAGCCACGGAATCAGTTTCGAGAAAGCCGCGTTCGAGATCGCCAGCAGCAGCAGGCCGCCGCAAATGCCGCCGACCAGCGAAACAAGGATCAGGATCAGCGCCCAGCGGCGATGGCGCATCGCTTCGTGGCGGTAGGCCCAGGCGCTGGAAAGGCTCGCCGGCCACAGGGCCACGGTGTTGCTGGCCGAGGCCGTGATCGGCGGCACGCCGATGGCCAGCAGGGCGGGAAAGGAGAAGAAGGTGCCGCCGCCGGCAAGCGCATTCATCCCGCCGGCGAGAAAGGCGCCGGCAGCGATGAGGGCAAAACTGGCCAGTTGGGCGGTGTCCATGGAGGGCTTTGTGTGCTTGGGTCTTGTACAGGACTGCAGTGTATTGCGTTGTGACTATCGAGTGAAGGTCATAAATATCGCGTTGATTATTTACTTTTTGTATAAAATCGGCGTGTGAATACTTTCAAGCAAATTACCGGCTTTGTTGCTGCTGCCACTCGCGGCAGTCTTTCTGCCGCTGCCCGGGCGGAGGGGGTGACGCCGGCGATCATCGGGCGCCGGCTGGATGCGCTGGAAGCGCGGCTCGGCGTGCGCCTGATGCTGCGCACGACACGCAAACTGACGCTGACCTTCGAGGGGCAGGCATTCCTCGAAGATTGCCAGCGCATCATCAACGATCTGGCCAATGCCGAAGCGGCGGTGTCGCTGGGTGGTGTGCGCGCCAGCGGCCACCTGCGGGTTTCGGCCCCGGCCGGTTTCGGCCGCCGGCATGTGGCGCCGCAAGTGGGGTCTTATATCGCTGCGAACCCGGAGGTGACGGTCAGCCTTGATCTCTCGGACCGTATCGTCGACCTGATCAACGAAGGCATCGATTGCGCCATCCGCATCGGTGAACTGACCGACTCCAGTCTGGTCAGCGTGCGGCTGGGCGAGATGCGCCGCATGGTGGTGGCCAGCCCGGCGTATCTGGTGGCGCACGGCGTACCGAAGACGCCGGCCGATCTTGCGAAGCACAACTGCTTTTCCCTCGGCCAGCAGCGGGGCTGGATCTTCCGCGACCCGGAAAGCGGCGTGACGGATACCTGGAAGGTGAGTGGCCGCTTCGAATGCAACGATGGCGCCGTGCTGCACGAGTGGGCGCTGGCCGGTCGCGGTCTGGCCTGGCGCTCGTTGTGGGAGGTCGGGCAGGATCTGAAGGAAGGCAGCCTGACTTCGGTGCTGGATGCCTGGCAGGCGCCGCCGATGGGCATCTACGCGGTGTTTCCGCAGCGCCGGCATATGCCCTTGCGCCTGCGGGTGTTCATCGATCTGTTGAAGGAAACCTACAGCCATCCGGCGTATTGGGAGCTTTCCTGATGTGCAAAAAGGTCAAGCCGGGGCATCTTTCTGACGTGAACCTGTCCAACACAGAACGCAGGCCCGCCGGGAAAGGTATGTGTCTGGCTTGTGCTGCCATGAATCCGAAGCTTCTGAGGAGAAAGCGAAGTGGATAATCACCATCGCCATTGGGGGTTGCCGCAATGGATCGCCTACCTTCGCAGCAAGGACATCCCGATCATGCCGCGCTCGAAGCTGTTCATCGAGGCGCTGGATGGTGAGCATGTATCGCCCAAGGAAATGGCCGGGATCGTCATGTGCGATCCCTTCCTCGGCCTGCGTCTGCTGCGCAGCGCGGAACGTCATCGCAGCAATACGCTCGGGCATGACACGACGACGATTCTTGGTGCGGTGCAGCAGGTTGGCGTCGATGGGCTGACAAACGCCGCAGTTGAAAGTGCGCTCTGCGACGACAACAACATGGGGCTGGTGGCCTGCGAGGCGCGTGCCGTTCTTTCGGCCTCGATTGCCCTGCACTGGGCAGGAAACCGAGCCGATGTGTCGCCGGAGGAGGTTGCATTCGCGGCGCTGCTTGGCGAGATCGGGGAGCTGATGCTGTGGGCGTTCGCGCCCGAATTGCCACAAGCAGCATTGGACGAATTGCACGCCGGTCGGGCGACCCGCAATATCCAGGCGCAGCAGCAGGCGGTCGGCTTCGGCTTCAAGCAGCTCTCGTTGGCTTTGATCGAGGCGTGGGCGCTGCCGATGCTGATCGGGCAACTGGTCAAGGGGGCGGATACGCCGCGCGCCAATATCGCGCGCATTGCGTCGGATGCGGCGCGCCACATTCAGGCGAATCCGAGAAATCCAGCCTTGCCTGATGACGTCATCGGGGTGAAGGCTTTCTTGCCGGGGGTGTCCTGGGAAACCCTGTTGGAATCCTTGCCCATCGACGACGATTACCGAGAAAGCGTCTTGCAGGCAGTGCTTATTGGCGCCGGTAACGAACACTGAAAACAAAAAGGCCGCACCCTTTCGGATGCGGCCTTTTCTGTGATGCCTGAAACGCTTAGTGGAACTGCTCTTCTTCGGTCGAGCCGGTCAAGGCTTTCACGGAAGACGAACCGCCCTGGATCACGGTGGTCACATCGTCGAAGTAGCCTGCGCCGACTTCTTGCT
>JAUPVD010000429.1 GCA_030917225.1 Pseudomonadota bacterium | reverse complement strand
GCGACGTAAAGAAGCAGGCGCCCGGGGTGCCGCCCGTTGCGCAACCAAGGTTGGCGCTCAGGCCATGATCGACCGTAACGCCAAAAGCGCCGGGTCCGCTGGTTACGACAGCATTTGTTACGTTACCGATGTCCTTGATCTCGAACGCTTTGAGAAAACCTGCGCCGGCCCAGTTGCCGGTGGCGGCTGTGGCATTCAGGATCGACAGGCCGAGCGTGTCTGAATCGACGGCCCACGTGTTGAAAGTTACGCCCTGAAAGGTCAAGGAATTGCTGGCCGAAGCGGAGGAAGCCAACAACAGGCCAAGGGTAATGGCGGTAACGGATTTCTTGAGAGACATGAAAGTTTTCCAAGTGCGATGATTTTGGGCGAACTGTACCGTTCAAGGGCCCACCTGAAAATGATCCATTCGGACTATGGAGGTATCATGCCCGGCTTCCAGCCCCGATACTTTGCAACAGCCTTTCTGCCGAAACCATAGTTTGATGGTGAGTGCCTACTGACATCATGCCCCGTCTGTTTATCGATATTTCTTCCCACGGCTTCGGTCATCTGGCACAGGTCGGGCCAGTCGTTGAGGTGCTGACGGCAAGCCTTCCCGACTTGCAGCTGACCATTCGCAGCGGCCTGCCGGAAGCCCAGCTTCGCCTGCGTATCAGCCATGATTTCGACTATATCGGCGGTGCCAGCGACGATGCCTTCCTGATGCACGATGCGGTGCGGGTTGACCGCGAAGCGTCTGCCGCCGCCTATCGCAGCGCTCATGCCGACTGGTCTGCCAGCGTGGAGGCAGAGGCAGGATTTCTGCGCGAGCTGGCGCCCGATGTCGTGCTTTCGAATGTCTCCTGTCTGCCGTTGGCAGGGGCGAAGCGGGCGGGCATTCCGGCCGTGGCGATGTGCTCGCTGAACTGGGCCGACCAGTTTGCCTATCTATTTGCCGGTGAGCCGTGGGCGGAGAAGATTCACGCCGAATTGCTCGCGGCCTATGCCGCTGCCGACGTGTTCCTGCGCTGCCTGCCGGCTATGCCGATGCCGGACTTGGCGAATACCCGCGAGATTCCGCCGATCGCCCGTCGTGGCGTTAGTTGTCGCAGCGCCATCGATGAAGTGCTGGGTACGCAGGGCCGGCGGCTGGTGATGGTGGTCATGGGCGGCATCGGTTTTGAACTGCCGCTGGCCTCCTGGCCCCATGTGCCCGGTGTGCACTGGCTAGTTCGCGATGAGCTGCTTGGTGCACGGGGCGACGTGTCAGCCTACCGCCCACTGGGTTTTCACTTCTCCGACCTGCTGGCCAGCGCCGATGCCGTGGTCACCAAGCCGGGTTACGGCATGTTCGTCGAGTCGGCGGCGGCCGGTGCGCCGGTGCTTTATCTGAAACGCGAAGATTGGCCGGAGCAGGAGGTGCTGATCGACTGGCTCCGGCGCGAAGCTGTGGCTGCTGAAATCAGTGCCGCCGATTTTGCGGCGGGAAATGTTGCCGCAGCGCTCGAGGCGCTCTGGGCGCAGCCGCGCAGGCAGGTGGATGCTGGCGGTGCGGCTGTTGCCGCCGCAGTGCTCGAAGAACTGCTTAGACGGGGTGGCCGAAGCGCCTGAGCAGCAGCGCCGTTTCGTGCAACGGCAGGCCCATGACGCCGGTGTAGCTGCCGGCGAGGTGCTCGACGAAAACACCCGCACGCCCCTGAATGCCGTAGGCGCCGGCCTTGTCCATCGGTTCGCCGCTGTCCACGTAGCGGCGAATGTCGGCCGGGTCCAGTGGGGCGAAGCGCACTTCGCTGACCGATAACGCAGTTTCTATCCGCGACTCCAGGCAGACGGCGACTGCCGTCAGCACGCGGTGCGTCTTGCCGGAAAGCTGGGCGAGGATGCGCGCCGCATCGGCGGTATCGACCGGCTTGCCGATCACCTTGCCTTCGAATTCCAGCGTGGTATCGGCCGAGAGCACCGGCTGCGGCAGCAGTTTGCGCCAGCCGACGCAGCGCCAGCCGTGCTCGGCCTTGGCGCGGGCGACACGCTGCACGTAATCGAGCGGGTCTTCGCCGGGCAGCGGCGTTTCATCGGTTTCCTTGTCGGCGCGCGCGCCGTCGCGAAAGATCATGGTGTCGAACTGGATGCCGATCTGCGTCAGCAGCTCACGCCGGCGCGGGCTGCGCGAGGCGAGATGGATGCGGGGTGCAAGCTGGCTCATGAACGATTCATCCTTCCCGGTGATACGGGTGATTCTTTATGACACTGACCGCGCGATAGAGTTGCTCGCACAGCACCAGCCGGGCCATGGCATGCGGCAGGGTCAGGCTGGAGAGGCGGATCATCTCGTCGGCGCCGTTCTTGAGTTCGGGGTCGAGTCCGTCGGCGCCACCGATCAGGAAGGCAGTGTCGCCCCCTTCCTGCATCCAGTGCTCAAGGCGTTGTGCCAGTTGTTGCGTGGTCAGGTCTTTGCCGCGTTCGTCGAGGGCGACGGTCCGGCTGCAGCCGGCGATGGCTGGCACGATGCGCGCCTTTTCGGCGGCGGTCAGCTGCTCGCGGGTTTTACTTCCTCGTGGTTCCGGCTTGATCTCGACTACCGACAGCGGCAGTTCGCGCGGCATGCGCTTGGTGTATTCGGCGCATCCCGCCGCCACCCAGTCCGGCATCTTGTGGCCGACGGCGGCGATCAGGAGCCTCATGCGGCGCTGCTGCTACCCTCGTCGGCGGCCTTGCGCGCGCGCGCCGTCGGGCGTGCCGACCAGAGTTCCTCAAGGTTGTAATGGGCGCGAACGGCTGGCTGCATGACATGCACGACGATGTCGCCAAGGTCGACCAGCACCCACTCCCCGTTATCTTCGCCTTCGGAGGAGAGGATCTCGCCACCGGCTTCGAGCACTTTCTCCTGCACGTTGCGCGCGAGTGCCTTCACCTGGCGATTGGAGTCGCCACTGGCAATCACGATACGGTCGAACAGGGAAGTGAGTTTCGAGGTATTGAGAACTTCGATGTCGTGGCCCTTGATGTCTTCCAGGGCGGTGACGACAATTTTCTGCAGCTTTTTAAGATCCATCGTTGTTTCTGTAGAGGTGGTGAAGGTCAATATAGTCGATAACCGGCTGTGTCAGCAAATAGCGCGGGCTCTGGCCCTGGGCGAGAATCTGGCGGATATGCGTGGCGGAGATGGTCAGCGGCGTCATTGCGAAAGTGGTGATGATCCCCGCGCCGGCGGCAGCCAGCGTGGCTGGTTCAGGCGCGTAGCGCTGCCGATGTTCTTCGGCCAGTGGCGCCGGCAGGGTATCGGCATTGACCGGGTAGCCCGGGCGATGGGCGACGGCCAGATGCGCGAACGAGAAGATTTCCTGCCAGCGATGCCAGGTATTCAGCCCGGCGTAGGCATCGGCGCCGAGCAGCAGAATGAGGGGCTGGCGCTGGCCGAACTTTTCGCGCAGGCGCTCCAGCGTCGGTACGGTAAAACTGGCCTCGCCGCTTTCGACTTCGGCTGGATCGACGCTGAACAGCGGATTGCCGGCAGTAGCCAGCCGCACCATCTGCAGCCGGTGCGCTGGAGTTACCTGTGGCGCTTCGCGGTGTTTTGGCTGGCCGGCCGGTATCCAGCGCACGCCGGAGAGCCCCAGCGTCTCGCTGGCCTCTTCGGCCAGGCGCAGATGGCCGACGTGCACCGGGTCGAAGGTGCCGCCGAAGATGCCGAGAGGAAGCGGATCACGCATCTTCGGCGGGCGTGTCGCCAGGGACGTCGTCAGGAGTGTCGGTGTATTCGCTGGTGGTGAACACTTCGCGGTAGCTGACGTAGAAGCTGACGATCAGCGTGGGCGCCAGTACAAAGACCATCGGCAGCATGAAAAGCGTCGTCGCAAGGTTCGCCGCTTCGGGCAGAACGGTGACGAGAATGCCCAGCAGCAGGCCGGGCAGCACTCCGCCAAAGATCATCACGCAGGTCGCGTAGGCAAGGAACGGCCGCCAATTGCGCAGGCAAGCGACAAAGCTGAAGAACAGCGCCTTGCCCGGGGGAAAGCCATGCCAGGCCACAAGCACCGGGGCATACCACCAGGCCATGATCACCGGCGTCATCAGGATCAGGGCGATCTGGGCGGCGGCGAGGAAGGCGCCGCTGCCGATTTCTTCCGGAGTGGGACGATAGTTGCCGACCATGGTCTGCAGGAAGATGCCGCCGTCGGCAAGCGCCGAGGCACCCAAGACGATGACCGAGGCGCCGAGATAGAGTCCGCCAAGGGTGATCAGCGGCTTCAACTGTGTGCGAAAGCCGGAAAAGAGGACCTGGATTTCCAGCAGGCGGCCGGTATCGAGATTCCGGCTGGCGTTCATCAGGCTTACCGAAAAGGCCGGGATGGCGACCGTGGCGACGATCGGGCCGAGCATCGGCACCGAGTTCACCAGGGCGATGATCAGCCAGTAAGCGAGGATGATCAGTGTCAGCAGCGGCGGGTTCTTGACGAAGATGGTAAAAGCTATGCCGAGCCAGCCCCAGCCCTGCCGGGCGGTCAGCTTATTGGCCTGCACGGGCGCTCCCTGCAAATCCGGCAATCGGTTCAGCCAAGGAAGATGTCCTTGTAGGAGGCGTAGAGGGCGCCGTAGAGCACCGGCATCAGCACCAGAAAACCGAGGCCCATGGGCAGCGCGGCGAAGAAGCAGAGCACCAGCACGATCAGGCCGAAGACCAGCATGACCAGCCAGTTCTTCAGGTTGGCAGCAAAACTGGCCTTCATCGCTTCAATCGGCGCCATGTCGTTGAAGTAGACCAGTGCCGGCGCGAACCAGACGGCCATCAGTAGAGGGGCACCGAGCAGCAGCGAGAGCACGCTGGCCATGAAGATGCCGCCAAGACCGATGCCGGCGCCGACGCCAGGCTGGCCGCCGAAACCGGCGACAACGCCACCGGCGACACTGCCGCCGACCAGCACCATCATCAGCAGGCCGATGGCCAGCCAGCCGGCCATGTAGATGACGCCGACCATGATCAGCGGGCCGGTGTTCCGCTTGAAGCCGGCGAAGAGATCACCGATCTCGAAAGTATTTTCGTCGCCAAGACGCCTGATGGCGTGCAGCATGCCGGCAGTGAGCACTGGCATCAACAGGTTGGCGGCGAGCGTGCCGATCAGCGGCACGATCTGCAGGCCGAGGAAGATCACCAGGATCAGCACCGACATGGCCAGCCACAGGCCGGGGTTGGCGATGAAGACGGCCCAGCCCTGACGCAGCCAGTTGAAGGCGCTGTCCGGTGGGGCAAGGCGCGGTTCGCCCGAGAACGCGGCGGGGGTCAGGGGAAACTGTTCCATGGCAACTCCTTGAAGGGGTGCGCGAATGCTAGCCCGGCTATCGGACTCAGGCAAGCCGCATGGGCGCATTGCCGAGGGCGATGCGGTGCCGCAGGATGCGGCGATAGTCGTCCGGATTGCGTACGGTGACCACCTCACCCGGTAGCGGGCAGTGGAAATCATCCAGGCGCGACAGCCAGAAACGCAGGGCGGCGGCGCGCAGCAGACGCGGCCAGGCAGCAAGTTCGGCGTCGGTGAGCGGGCGCTGGGCGTGGTAGGCGGTTAGCAAGTGAAGCATCCGGGATTCGTCGAGCTCGCCATCGACATTGCCGCACCAGTCATTGACGACAATGGCCAGGTCGAACAACAGTTCGCCCTCTCCGGCAAAGTAGAAGTCGAGCAGGCCGCCGATCTGCCGGCTGCCGGAGCCACCTGCACCGTCAACAAACAGCACGTTGTCGCGGAACAGGTCGGCATGGATGATGCCCCGTGGCAGCGGCTCGGCAGCCTGTTGCTGGAAATCGAGCTCGGCACCCAGCAGCGCAGCATCTTCGCCGGGCAGGCGTGGCAGCAGTTTCGCGGCCGTGCTGGCTACCCAGTCGCTGCCGCGTGGATGCGGGGGGGCCGGGAAATCGCGGCCGGCGAGATGCAGCGCCGCCAGTGCGTGGCCCGCTTGGGCGCACTCGGCCGCTGTCGGCAGCGTCAACGAACGTCCTTCGAGCCGGGAAAAGAGGGCCGCCGGACGACCATTGAGTTCGCTCAACAGGCGGCCGTCAATGGCTGCCAGCGGTGCCGGGCAGGGAATGCCACGCGCCGACAGATGGGCCATCAGGCCGATATAGAAAGGCAGCAGCGCCGGATCGACGCGCTCGAACAGCGTCAGCACGAAGCGGCCAGTGCTGGTGTCGACGAAGAAATTGGAGTTCTGCACCCCTTCGGCAATGCCTTCGATGGACTTCAGGCGGCCAAGTGCGAACCGATCCAGCCAGGCGCTCAGTTGCGCGTGCGATACCGGGGTGTAAACAGACACGGGGGAGGGGGCTGGCGGACGCTGCGAGAGCGTCCGCCGAAGAGAAATCAGAAGGTCTTGATGATCCACATGGGAACGCGGGTACGGTCGTCCAGCGTTTCCATGCGCGAGAAGTTGCCGTCGCCCTGCGTGTCGACCAGGTAATACGGCACACCGTGCGGGGGCGTCACCTTGATCATGTACATGCGACCGTCACGACGGTATTCCTCGATCGTGTCGCCATCGCGCTTGCGGATGGTCACCTGGGGTTCGAGTGCGCTGTCGAACGGCACGATCTCCGGTGGCGGCGGCGGAATGGCCGGCAGCGGCTGCAGATCGGCGGGCTTGCTGGTCTGGGCAAGGGCGGTGCTGGCGACGAAGGCCAGCAGGAGAAGAAGGCGGCGCATGAGGAATCCCCGGAAAGTATGCCGAGATTGTATTACAGGTTGAGCAGCATCTCGCGTTCGTAGGGCGAAGGGTCAAAACCGCGCGTTTCGTAGTGTTTGAATATGGCCTCGACAATGTCTTCCGGCTTGTCGATGACCTGAATCAGGTCCACGTCCTCGGGCGAGATCATTCCTTCCACGACCAGCACCTCGCGGAACCAGTCGATGAGGCCGCGCCAGAAGGGCTCGTGCACCAGAATGATCGGAATCTTGCGGGTCTTGCCGGTCTGGATCAGGGTCAGCGCTTCCATCAGTTCATCGAGGGTGCCGAAGCCGCCCGGCATCACGATGTACGCACTGGCAAACTTGACGAACATGTACTTGCGCGCGAAAAAATGGCGGAAAGTCTGCGAAATATCCTGATAAGGATTGCCCGCCTGTTCGTGCGGCAACTGGATGTTCAACCCCACCGATGGGCTCTTGCCGAAGAAGGCGCCCTTGTTGGCCGCCTCCATGATGCCAGGGCCGCCGCCGGAAATGACCGAGAAACCGGAGTCGGAGAGCAGGCGGGCGGTTTTCTCGGTCAGCTGGTAGTAGGGTGATTCGCCCGCCGTGCGTGCGCTGCCGAAAATCGAAACGGCCGGGCGGATGGCGCCCAGTCGTTCGGTGGCCTCGACGAACTCTGCCATAATGCCAAAGATCCGCCAGGATTCCCGTGCCGAGATGGTTTGCTTCCGGCTGTCCGGGTCCGCCAGGGGCGGCAACTTGTCTTTTTCGCTCATTTTTCCGCGTTTCTTTCTAATTCTATGTCCGTGCTGCTGCTGGTCGACGGTTCGTCCTATCTCTATCGCGCATTCCATGCGCTGCCCGACCTGCGCAACAAGCAGGACGAGCCGACGGGCGCCATCGTGGGTGTGCTGAACATGCTACGCCGGCTGGAAAGCGACTACAAGGCGAAGGACGTGGTCTGGAAGGCCTGTGTCTTCGACGCCAAGGGCAAGACTTTCCGCGATGACTGGTATCCGGAATACAAGGCCAACCGGCCACCGATGCCGGATGATCTTGTTCGTCAGATTGCCCCGCTGCACGAATGCATCGAGGCGCTCGGCTGGCCGCTGATCATGGAATCCGGCGTCGAAGCCGACGACGTCATTGGCACGCTGGCGCGGCAGGCGGCGGCGCAGGGCATCGAGGTCATCATCTCGACCGGCGACAAGGATCTGGCGCAACTGGTCGGCCCGCATGTCACGCTGGTCAACACCATGAGCAACGAAGTGCTCGATGAAGCCGGTGTGCTCGCCAAGTTCGGTGTGCCGCCGGAGCGCATCGTCGACTATCTGGCGCTGATGGGCGACACCGTGGACAACGTGCCGGGCGTCAGCAAATGTGGCCCGAAGACGGCGGTGAAATGGCTGGCCCAGTACGGCACGCTGGACAATCTGGTGGCGCATGCCGACGAGGTTGGCGGCGTGGTCGGCGAGAACCTGCGTCAGGCCTTGGGTTTCCTGCCGCTCGGCCGCAAGCTGGTGACCGTGGCCTGCGACCTGCCCCTGTCGGTTACACCGCAGGCACTGACACCCAAGCCGATGCAGCGCGAGAAGCTGGTCGAACTGTTTACCCGGATCGAATCGAAAAGCTGGCTCAAGGAAGTGAGTGCGCCGGAAAGTTCTGCTGCCGATGTGCGGGGCGAGACGGCCGGCATCCCTGCTGCTGCACCGCCCGAATCACTGCCCGGATTGCTCTCCGGGTCACTCCCAAACTCGCTGTTCGCCCCCGACCGCTCGGCCTACGAAACGATTCTTGACTGGGCCGGAGTCGAGCGCTGGCTGGCGAAGATCGAGGCTGCCGAACTGACCGCGCTCGACACCGAAACCACCAGCCTCGATCCTTTCGCTGCGCGCATCGTCGGCATCTCGCTGGCCACCGCGCCGGGCGAGGCCTGCTACATCCCGGTAGCGCACCACTACGCCGGCGTGCCGGAACAGCTGCCGCGCGACGAAGTACTGGCGAAATTGAAACCGTGGCTCGAATCAGCCAAACACGCCAAGCTCGGCCAGCATCTCAAGTACGACCAGCACGTGCTCGCCAACCACGGCATCGCGCTGGCTGGCGTCGTGCATGACACGCTGCTCGAATCCTATGTGCTGGAGTCCGACAAGGGCCACGACCTCGGCCAGCTCGCCTCGCGCCATGTCGGGCTCGACACCATTTCCTATGAGTCGCTGTGCGGAAAAGGCGCCAAGCAGATCGGCTTCGACCAGGTCGACATCGAGCGCGCCGGCCAATACTCGGCCGAGGACTCCGATGTGACGCTGCGTGTGCATCAGGCCTTGTTGCCGCGTATCGTCGCCGATGCCGGGCTGAACCGCATCTACGCCGAGATCGAGATGCCGGCGCGCGAGGTCATCTGGCGCATGGAGCGCAACGGCATCCTGATCGACAGCGCGCTGCTGGCCAAGCAGAGTCACGAACTCGGCACGCAACTGATCGCGCTGGAGGGCAAGGCGCACGAACTGGCCGGCCAGCCGTTCAACATCAACTCGCCGAAGCAGCTGGCCGAGATCCTGTTCACCAAGCTCGGCCTGCCGGTACAGAAGAAGACACCGTCGGGTGGTCCGTCGACCGACGAGGAAGTGCTGTCCGAGCTGGCACTTGATTACCCGCTGCCCAAGGTGCTGCTGGAGACGCGTCAGCTCGGGAAACTGAAGAGCACCTACACCGACAAGCTGCCGCGCATGGTCAACGCCGATACCGGCCGCGTGCATACCAGCTATTCGCAGGCCAGCGTGATTACCGGCCGGCTCGCCAGTTCGGAACCGAACCTGCAGAACATCCCGGTGCGCACCGCCGAGGGCCGCCGTATCCGCGCCGCCTTCG
>JAUPVD010000428.1 GCA_030917225.1 Pseudomonadota bacterium | reverse complement strand
GGGTTCGGTCGACTTGCCGACCACCGGCAAAAGCTCGCAGGTACCGAGCAATCCGACTCGGGTCATGGTCAGGTCCGACGGCTCGATCGCCATCAAGGATCCGAAGGGCAATGACAGCAGCGTCGACAAGGCCGGGCTGGCCACCTACCTGCGCAGCGAACTGGCGAAGAACGCCGACCTCGCCGTGCTCGTCGCCGGCGACAAGAACGCCAAGTATGAAGCCGTGCTCGACGTGCTCGACAGCATCAAGCAGCAGGACGTGAAGCGCGTCGGGCTGGAGACCGTGCGCAAGCAATGATTCTCGGCCACCCGCAAAACGATCAGGAGAAATGGAAATCGCTGGCCCTTGCCGCGAGCGTCCATATCGCCTTGGTCGTGGCGCTGTTTGTCGGCGTCCAGTGGAAGAGCAAGGCACCGGCATCGGTTGAAGTCGAGCTGTGGGACAGCGTTCCGGCAGTGCGCTCGGCGCCGCCCCCGCCACCGCCGCCCCCTGATGTGGTCAAGCCGGAGCCGAAACCGGAACCCAAGATCGAACCAAAACCCGAACCGAAGCCCGAGCCCAAGCCGGACATCGCGATCAAGGACGACAAGAAGAAAAAGGAAGAGCCCAAGAAGCCCGATCCGCCGAAGAAGGAAGAACCGAAAAAACCGGAACCCAAGCCGGAACCGAGGCCAGACCCCTTCAAGGAGCAGCTCGAGCGCGAACAGAAGCAGCTTGATCAACAGAAGCGCATGCAACAGCAGACGGCACGCGCCGACGCCGAAGCACGCGCGCTCAACCAGGCCAAGTCCGAACAGGCAGCAGCCTCGCGGGCCAAAGGCTTGGCGGACTACTCAAGCAAGATCCGTGGCAAGATCCGTGGTAACACGGTGCTGCCGCAGGCCATCCAGGGCAACCCACAAGCCGTCTTCGAAATTACACAATTGCCTTCAGGCGAAGTCATTTCGGTGCGCCTGAAAAAATCGAGTGGCAACGCCAACCTCGATGCTGCGGTCGAGCGCGCCATTCTCAAGTCCTCACCGCTGCCCAAACCCGACCAGCCCGAACTCTTCATGCGTGTGCTAGAGATCAAGTACACGCCGTTCGAAGACTAAGTATCGGTATAATCACGACTTTCCCGGAGAAATGCCCCCGATGAATCGCCATTTCCGTCAGTTTGCCGTGCTCTGCGCAACGGCGTTCAGCCTGTCGGCACACGCCCAGCTCTCGATCGAAGTGACCGGCGCCGGCGCCACCCGCATCCCGGTCACGATTGCCGATTTTGGCGGCGAACCCGGCGCGGCCCGCGCCATCACCACGGTGATTCGTGGCGACCTCGAGCGCTCCGGCATGTTCAAGCTGGTCGAGCAAGCGCAATCGCCGCTGACGGAAGCCACCAGCATTGACTTCAACGCAGTCCGCTCACGCGGGGCCGACGCCATCGCCGCCGGCAGTATCGGCGCGACAGCGGATGGCCGCCACGAGGCTCGCTTCCGCCTGCACGACACCAACAAGCAATCCCAGTTGGCTGGTGCAGCCTTCGTCACATCGACCTCGCTGCTGCGTGCTGCCGGCCATCGCATTGCCGACGTCATCTACGAGAAGCTGATCGGCGAACCGGGCATTTTCTCGACACGCATCGCCTATGTGGTGAAGGCAGGGGTCGGCCGCTTCGAATTGCAGATCGCCGACGCCGATGGCCAGAACGCACAGGCTGCGCTGATCTCGAAAGAGCCGATCATCTCGCCGGTGTGGTCGCCCGATGGCGGTCGCCTGGCCTATGTGTCGTTCGAGAACAAGAAGCCGGTGATCTACGTGCATTCGCTGGCCACCGGCAAGCGCACGGTCGTTGCCAACTTCAAGGGCTCCAACTCGGCGCCGGCCTGGGCACCGGATGGCCGCCGTCTGGCTGTGGTGCTGACCAAGAACGGCGGCTCGCAGATCTTCCTGATCAATGCCGACGGTTCCGGTGTCACGCGTCTGACCACTTCCGGCTCGATCGATACCGAACCGCAGTTCTCGCCGGACGGCCAGACCGTCTTCTTTACCTCGGACCGTGGCGGCAGCCCGCAGATCTATCGCGTTTCGGTGAGCGGCGGCAACACCCAGCGGGTGACCTTCGAAGGCACCTACAACGTGACGCCGCGCCTGTCGCCAGACGGCAAGTCGATGGCCTTCATCAGCCGACGCGATGGCGGCTTCCGCCTGGCGGTGATGGATCTGGCCAGCCGTCAGACGCAGATTCTGACCGACTCGCAAAAGGATGAATCCCCAAGCTTCGCACCGAACGGTCGCATGATCCTGATCGCCACCGAAATCGGTGGGCGCGGCGTACTTTCGGCCGTTTCGGTCGATGGCCGCATCAAGCAGCGCCTCTCGGTCGCCGCCGGCGACGTGCGCGAACCGGCCTGGGGCCCGTACCAGAAATAACATTGCAACGATTTAACCCATTCAAGCTATTTACGTAGGAGAAGCACCCATGAAAAAACTGATCGTTCCCGCTCTGCTCGCCCTGCTGATCGCAGGTTGCAGTTCCACTCCCGATACCGGCGCCGAGCAGTCCGGCGCCCCGGTCGAAGGTCGCGATGGCGTCCGCACCGTTACCGCTGGCGGCGTTGGCAGCAGCCAGTTGCCCGCCATCCTGACCGATCCGAAAAGCATCCTCTCCAAGCGCAGCGTCTACTTTGACTACGACAGCTTCGAGATCAAGCCGGAGTTCAAGGACCTCGTTTCCGCCCACGCCAAGTTCCTCGTCGAGAACCGCCAGTTCAAGATGCTGATTCAGGGCAACACCGACGAGCGCGGCAGCCGTGAGTACAACATCGCCCTCGGCCAGAAGCGTTCTGACGCCGTGAAAAAGGCCTTGATGCTGCTCGGCGCGCGCGAAGAACAGCTTGAATCCGTGAGCCTTGGCGAAGAGAAGCCGGCCTGTGTTGACCAGAGCGAATCGTGCTGGGCGAAGAATCGTCGCGGCGACATGCTCTATAACGGCGAGTTCTAAACGTGTTGAGGCTGCCGCGCATGCTCGGTGAAATGCCGCGCCGCATCGCCCTGGCGCTAGCCGCTGTCAGCGCTTTCGCCGCAGCGCCAGCCTGGGCGCTGTTCGACGACGACGAAGCCCGGCGGCAGATCGCCGAGCTGCGCAAGAACGCCAACGAGCGTCTCGAAACGCAGAGCCGGGCACAACTCGACCTGGCCAACCAGATCGAGGCCATGAAAGCGGAAATGGCCAAGCTGCGCGGGCAGGTTGAAACGCTGACCTACGAACTGGATGCGACAAAGAAGCGGCAGCAGGATTTTTACATCGACCTCGACGAGCGCGTGCGCAAGCTGGAGCCGAATACCGCTACAGCCGCCGGCCCGGCGCCTGGCGCCAAGCCGGCCGGCGATGCCGACGCAGCGCCTGGCCAGACAGCCACCAAGAAGTCCAGCGACCCGGCTGAAGAAGCCCGCGCCTATGAAGCTGCACTCAACATCTTCAAGGCCGGCAAGTACAAGGAATCGGCAGCGGCTTTCGATGGCTTCGTGAAAAAGTATCCGGACAGCGACCTCGCCCCCTCGGCTCAGTACTGGCTGGGCAACTCGCACTACGGCCTGCGTGACTGCAAGAAGGCGATCGAGGCGCAGAAGGTCGTGATCGCCCGCTGGGGAAGCCACCCCAAGGCGCCGGACGCGATGCTCAATATCTCGACCTGCCAGCTGGAAATGGGCGATGCCAAATCGGCCAAGCAGACGCTTGAGATGCTGGTCTCCAAGTACCCCGGCACACCCGCCGGTGATACCGCCGCCAAGCGCCTGAAGAAAAAGTGAGCAAGGCCGCAAGCTCGCTGGCGCCACCGCAGGTGCGCGTCAGCGAGGTCTTCTATTCGCTGCAGGGAGAAAGCTCGCGCGTCGGGCTACCCACTGTCTTCATCCGGCTGACCGGCTGCCCCTTGCGTTGCACCTGGTGCGACACCGAATACGCGTTCACTGGTGGCGAACCGCGATCCATCTCCGAGATTGTCGAAGAGGTGCGCAAGCATGGAACACGAACAGTCTGTGTCACCGGCGGTGAGCCACTGGCCCAGAAGAATTGCCTGCCCCTGCTGACCGCGCTGTGCGACACCGGTTTCGATGTTTCGCTGGAAACTTCCGGCGCACTCGATATCGGCGGCGTCGATCCACGTGTTTCGCGCGTCATGGATCTGAAAGCGCCGGGCTCGGGAGAGTCCGACAAGAATCTGTGGGCCAACATTCTTCATCTTCGTGCCAACGACGAGGTGAAGATCGTCATTGCCGACCGAGTCGATTACGAGTGGGCACGCACCACGATTGCCGAGCATCGCCTGGCCGCACGCTGCCCCGTCCTGCTCTCCCCCGTGCAGGGCAAACTCACCCCCGCCGACCTCGCCGACTGGATCCTCGCCGATCATCTGCCGGTGCGTTTCCAGCTGCAACTGCACAAGGTGCTTTGGGGTAACATGCGAGGAAAGTAGTGCTGGTTCAGCCCGTATAGGAGCGCTCCAAAGTGAACACCACCAATCGCCGCCAGTTTGCCCGCATCGCCTTCCACGCCCCTGCCGATCTGGTCACCAGCGAGCAGCAACAGGAAGTTGTCGTTCTCGATCTTTCCCTCAAGGGGGCGCTGGTACGGCTACCGGTCGGCCACAAGGTCGCTGCCGGCGAAAACTGCACCCTGCGTGTCCGCCTCGGCGATCTGGATGCCTCGATCCGCATGCAAGGCGTCGTTACCCACGTCGAGGGCCTCTACATCGGCCTCGCCTGTCGCAACATCGACCTCGACAGCGTCACCCACCTGCGCCGTCTGGTCGAGCTCAACCTCGGCGATCCGCAACTGCTGGAACGCGAGCTTTCCGCGTTGATCGCCGACGAATAGGGGCACTCTGGCTCGCGCACTTAGCGAGCCTCAGTTGATCGCCTTGTCAGCCCGCAGTCGATCGACGGCGAGGTCTACAAAACTGCGTACCTTGGCCGAGCCGTGGCGCCCTTCGCGGTGAATCACGTGCACCGGGAGTACCGGCCCCTCAAACTCTGCCAGTACGATCTTCGGTTCTCCGGATGCGAGTTGCGGTGCCACCTGGTAGGACAACAGCCGCGTCAGACCGTAGCCCTGCCGTGCAGCCTCCAGCGGACCGTCGTTGGTATTCACCACGACGCGCGGTTGAACCCGCACACTCTCTTTTTTCTCGGCATTCATAAAACCCCAATCGTTGGTCGGCGACAGTCCGCTCGATGCCACCAGACGATGCC
>JAUPVD010000427.1 GCA_030917225.1 Pseudomonadota bacterium | reverse complement strand
GGCGCTGGCGTGGCTGCTGGCGCTGGGATCTCAGGCGGCAGGCCTGCTGGCGGAACGCTGGTTCTTCTTTGCGCAGGCACGGCATCCGCAGAATATCTACTACCAGGCAGTGTCGTGACGCCGGCGCTGCCCTTCTTGCGCTGGCTGCCGCAGTGGCGGCAGAAGGACGTGCTGCGGGCGGACCTGCTGGCCGGCCTGACCGGGGCCATCGTGGTGCTGCCCCAGGGCGTGGCCTTCGCCACGCTGGCGGGCATGCCGCCCGCCTACGGCCTCTATGCGGCGATGATGCCGTGCGTGATCGCCGCGCTGTTCGGCAGCAGCCGCCTGATGGTGACGGGGCCGGCCAATGCCATCTCGCTCACCACCATGGCGCTGGTGGCACCGCTGGCGGCGGTGGGCAGTTCGCAGTACGTGGGCCTGGTGCTCACGCTCACGTTCGTGGTGGGGGCGCTGCAGTTGCTGCTGGGGATGGCGCGCGTCGGCAAGTGGGTTGAGCTGGTGCCGCATGCGGTGATCGCCGGCTTCACCGCCGGCGCCGCCGTGCTGATCGTCAACAGCCAAGTCGGCACGCTGCTCGGACTCGACCTGCCGCGCGGGCTATCGGTGGCGCAGACGCTGCGGGTGGTATTCACGACCGGGCAGTCCATCCAGGCGCTACCGGTGATCGCCGCCATGGCCACCATCCTGATCAATTTGGCGGCGCTGCGGCGCAGCCGCTGGATACCGCCGATCCTGATGGCAGTGATCGGCGGCACCGCCATCACCTGGCTCGCCGCCGGCCTGCTGGGCGCGCAGCCGGCCACCGTGGAGGCGCTGCCGGGGGCGCTGCCGCCGCTGTCGCTGCCCGACTTGCGCCAGGTGCCGAACCTGGTGCTGCCGGCGCTGGTGATGACGCTGCTGGCGGTGACCGAGGCGATGGCGATCGCCAAGGCGTTCGCGCGGCGCGCCAACGAGCCTTTCGACGGCAACCAGGAACTGGTCGGCCAGGGGCTGGCCAACCTGACCGGCTCCTTCTTCTCATCGTATCCAGCCAGCGGTTCATTCAACCGCTCCGGCGTGAACGTGGCGGCCGGCGCCCGCACGCCGCTGGCGGCGGTCAGCGCCGCCGTGCTGCTGATCGTGATCCTGTCCTTTGTCGCGCCCTGGGCGCGCTGGCTTCCGCTGGCGGTAATCGGGGGGCTGCTGGTGGTCGTGGCGTGGGGGCTGGTGAACCCGCGCGAGATCCGGCACCTATGGAAGCATGAGCCGGTCGACCGGCTGCCGATGGTCGTGACCTTCGCCGGGACGGTGACGCTGTCGCTGGAGTGGGCGATCCTCCTCGGACTGGCGACGGCCTGGGTGTCGCGGCGGCTGGCGGGCCCGGAGACGGGGAGTGGGAGCTTGTAGGGGGGAGGCAACTCGGCCGCGGACACGTACTTCACGGCCGCCGGCAGGAGCTGCTTGATTCCCGCAGCCCGGCGTCCCGCATCGCATGGCCCTGCGGCTTATCCAGTACCGCGTCCGGCAGTAAACGCTGAACAGCCCGACCGGGGCTTTGTTCATCTAGACGCGTCCGGTTTTGCGATTTACCGGCTAAAACCGAGGCGCGGTCTGTAGCTGGAGAGCACCACCAGCAACCGTGAAATTGCCGCGCGCAACGAGATGCGCGTCAGATGCAACTTCGGCCAACGAGAGCACCGGCGTGGTTCACCCGCACGCTGTCGCTGCGCCGCAATGCGCGGCTCAAGCCCAAGTCCACCACGCGGACCGCCACCGGCATCAATGCGGCGCGGGTGGTGCAGAAGTCGATGGGCATGACCGGCGGCTCGTTCAACACGCGCGAGTTCTTCCACGGCGCCTCGGCCCCCGCAGTGCGCATGGCTCGGGTGGGCTTCCAGGGCTGCCCGCCTGGGCGCTGCTGTCCGGCTCGGCGCTGGCTTGGCTGCTGGCGCTGGCCTCGCAGGCGGCCGGCCTGCTGGCCGAGCGCTGGTTCTTCTTCGCCCAGGCGCGCCATCCGCAGAACATCTACTACCAGGCCGTGTCGTGACGCCGGCGCTGCCCTTCGTGCGCTGGCTGAAACGTGCGCGAAAATCCCCCTGTGAGCATCCCACCCTCGCGCCCGGCGCCTGTCGGCGCACAAGGCAAGCCAACTCTGAAGGACCCGCAGGAAATCGAGGATTTCCTGCTGTACCGGCTTTTTCGTATCACGCACGTCGGCCTGCGTGGGACGGACGACATGTACAAGCGGGAACTCGGAATCTCCCGCCGCGAATGGAGGATCCTGGCGTACCTCGCCCGCACGCCGGATGCGAGCCTGAAGGCCCTGGCGGCGGACGCGGGCATCGACGTGGTCGTGGCGAGCCGGACCGTCGCCGACATGCATTCGCGTGGGCTGGTGGACAAGCGACGCTCCCCGGGCAACAAACGCCTGGTGTGCCTGCGCCTGACCGACGACGGTGTCCAGATCCACGGCAAAGCCAAGCTGATGGCTGCGGCTTACAACCGTTAGCTCGCAGAGTGCCTGACCCACGACGAGGCGTCATTCCTCTTCGAACTGCTGACGAAGCTGGAGCGGCAGGCAGCTCTTCTCACTCGCGACAGGTAGCCTTGGGCCCGTGTCCCCCAAGTGCGTCAGAGGCTTGAACGCACTTCGTCGAACGTCATGCGGCGCGGTCTGGTGACCGCAGATGCATAGCCGCCGAACAACTCAGGGCGGCTGGCGGACGGCGGCAACTGCCGCTCGCTTTGATGGCTGCGCACCGCCTCCAGCAGCATACGGCGGCATTGCGCCATGGGCATGTCGGAAGGCATCAGCTTCTCGCGGGAGCGATCATGCACGCGTCCCTGGCTCTCCTGCACCGCCAGATCTTGCAGCTGCGCGCTGCGAATACCGGTGAAGGACGCACGCCGCTGCAAAGCACGGTCCTGCAGGTAATCGTTCTCGCGCGACCCGCGCGGAAGGTAGGAACCGGGCACCAGCGGTGCATAGTCCTCGCCGACATCCCTGTAGCTATCCAGTTCGGCAGCGGTCAGCGGCCGGTCCTGGTGCCAGCGAATCCGGTACCACCAGCAGTTCTCGTCGTCGATCGGAATGAACAGGTTGATGCGGCTCACGTTGCCCGGCGCCGTGGGCACGATCACGAAGCACGGCAACAGCCACCGCGCGACACGCCAGTACGCGTTCTCCGCACCGGCGTCACGGCGCGCGCCGATCTGCAAACCGTAGTCGGTGCGCTCGGCGAACAGCGTTGGACGTCCGTCCTCGTCCGAATAACGGATCATGTCGCCGATGCCGAATACGTCGGAGCTGGTCTCTCCTTCCTTGTGCAGGAAGGAGATGTGCGAGTAGTCGATGCTGCCTTCGAGCGCCTGCAGGTAGTTGCAGCGCATCAGGCACTTGGAGACATACGTGTGCTCGCCAGGAACCAAAGTGAACGCCAGGGCCGGGGGCAGCGCATGCGGCTCGCCTTTTCCCATCCATGCCCATACGATGCCGCCCCGCTCCTGCGTCGGGTAAGCCGTGGTGGAGAGTCGTTGCATCTGCGCCGGGGTGCAGCTGTCGGTCGGGACATCCACGCACCTTCCGCCGGCATCGAACTTCCAGCCGTGGTAGATGCAGCGCAGGCCCCCCGCCTCGTTGCGGCCGAAGTAAAGCTCCGCCCTGCGATGCGGGCAAAAGGCGTCGAGTAGGCCGACCCGCCCGCTGCTGTCGCGAAACGCGACGAGATCCTCGCCAAGCAGCCGCACGCGCGCTGGGGGGGCGTCAGGCGCCGGCAGCTCCTTGGAGAGCAGCGCGGGCATCCAGAACTCCCGCATCAGTTCGCCCATGGCCGTGCCCGCGTCAGTCCGCGTGAGCAGGTCGTTCTCTTCCGCTTTCATCGTTTTCCCACTCGGGCGCGACGCCGCGTTCATTCCTTGTCGATCTTGATTTTCTTCAGCGCTTGTTCCCAACGAACCGTTTGCTGCTTGAGCATGGTGTCCACCTGCTCCGGGGTGCTCCGGTCGGAGATCATGGCGCCGGCTTGCGCGAGACGATCGCGCACGCCTGGATCCGCGAGTGCCTTCGTGAATTCCTCATTCAGCCGCTGCCGAACGGCTGCTGGCGTCTTCGACGGCGCGACGAGAGCGTACCAAGACACGACCTGCGCATCGGGGAAACCCGCTTCGGCGAAGGTGGGCACGTCGGGCAGATCTTTCACGCGGGTCGGCGAAGCAACCGCTAGGGCGCGCAGCGATCCGCTCGCGACGTGGCCGCGGGCGACGGACATGGGGGACATGGCGAACGCGAGGCGCCCCGTCAGAAGATCGGGCATGCCCGGCGGCACGCCCTTGTACGCAATGGGCTGCAGTTCGATGCCAGAACTCAGCCTTAGCATCTCGGTGTTGAGGTGCATCGAGGTTCCAACGCCGGGCATCAGGTAGTTCAGCTGCCCCGGCCGCTGCTTCGCGTACTCCACGAACTCCTTTAGCGTCCGCACCGGCAGCGATGCGGGCACCAGCGCCACCACCGGCGCGTTCACGAGTTCCACGATGCCGCTGAAATCGTCGGCCGGATGCCAGGTGCTCTTGCCGGCCGTCAGTCCGGGATTGGTGACGTGGCTAAGCGTAGCCAGCAGCAGCGTGTAGCCGTCGGCCGGACTGCGTGCGACGTGGGCAGCGCCGATCGATCCGCCCGCGCTCGGACGCGCTTCGACCACCACCGGCACTCCCCTATCGTCACCGCCCGTGCGGGGTAAGCCTGCGGCAATGCCGGCGTTCCGAAAACCATGGCCAGCGACGCCATGAGCAGCGTACCGAGCATCCTGCGATTCGTCATCGAGTGTCTCCTGTGGGAAAGCCTGTTGGCAGAGTATGTGCTCCAAGAGGCCACGTCGGTGGCGGGACACTTGACGAGCACAATCGTTTTCCGCTGCGGAGGCGACGATTGACTTGGTCAATGGCAAGAGCCGAACGTAGCATCCGCCCACTTCCGCATCGGACACGACATGACCCAGACAGACAACAGCGCCATCGTTGCCACGCCCCTGAACGGGCACATCGGGGCCGAGATCTCTAACATTGACTTGGGCCGGCCCCTGGCGCAAGCCGATTTCGACGGGTTGCAGGCCGCACTCGCGCGCTACGAGGTGCTCGTCTTTCGCGACCAAGACATTTCGCTCGAAGCCCAGATCGCGTTCGCGAAGCGGTTCGGCAACCTGTCCACGCATCCGTTCGCGACGAACCTGCCCGACGTGCCGGAGGTG
>JAUPVD010000426.1 GCA_030917225.1 Pseudomonadota bacterium | reverse complement strand
GTTGAAGGGCGAGATCGCCGCGCCGGTGTTGCGCAGCGGCACCACGCGCGCGCGGCCGATGAAGGCGGCGGCGCCCAGGGCCTCGGTGTAGCACACGCCGTGGTACGAGACATCCGGCTCGTTGAGGCGGCGGAAGCGCTCCTTGTGCTCGGCCCATGGGAATTTGCCGGAATCGACGATGATGCCGCCTATGGAGTTGCCGTGGCCAGCGATGTACTTGGTCAGCGAGTGCACCACGATGTCGGCGCCATGTTCAATCGGCCGGCACAGGTAGGGCGAGGGCACGGTGTTGTCGACGATCAGCGGGATGCCGTGGGCGTGGGCGATTTCGGCCAGCTTCTCGAAGTCGGTGATGTTGCCGAGCGGGTTGCCGACCGACTCGCAGTAGATGGCCTTGGTCTTGCCGTCGATCAGCGCCGCGAAGGTGTCCGGCTTGCTGTACTCGGCAAAGCGCACGTCGATGCCGTATTGCGGCAGCGTGTGCGCGAACAGGTTGTAGGTGCCGCCGTAGAGCGTCGACGCCGAGATGATGTTGTCGCCGGCTTCGGCAATGGTCTGGATGGCGTAGGTGATGGCCGCCTGGCCCGAAGCCAGCGCCAGGCCGGCGATGCCGCCTTCAAGCGCGGCGATGCGCTTTTCCAGCACATCCTGCGTCGGGTTCATGATGCGCGTGTAGATGTTGCCCTGGACCTTGAGGTCGAACAGGTCGGCACCATGCTGCGTGTTGTCGAAGGCGTAGGAAGTGGTCTGGTAGATCGGCACCGCCACCGCCTTGGTGGTCGGATCCGGGCTGTAGCCGGCGTGGACGGCAAGCGTTTCGAGCTTCATGCGGGCGCCTCGTGCGGTGGTCTGGAAGTCGGGGATTTTAGCATTTGGGCGGCGACAGGACAGGTTGTGCAACAACGTGACGCCGCACCGGCTTGGTACGTGCAGGCAATTTTGCCGTATGCCGATTCTCCGGTGGTTTCTGCGCTATTCGCAGGGCATATTGATGAATAGGCCATTAGGACGCTAAAGTTCAAGTCTTCGAGAAGACGGAATTCACGTTTTGTCGGGTAGATGCGGGTGATATTCGGGATGGAGAAAATTTATGGAGCAGACCCCTTTAGCACTGAAGGTTATTGCTTTTCGCAAAGCATCTGTGATTGCTAGCCTGCTATGCCTAGCACCGCTTTCGGTATTGGCAGATTCGGTTTGGCCAACGCAGGAAGCTACGGATCGGGCATACGCAGTTCAGGATGCCGCCGAGGTATACGCAAAGAACCTACGGCTCGATGGGGTTGTCGGGCGAAGCGCCCTAGACAAACTGCTCGGAGAGGGGTTTATGTGCGGGTTTACGGCAATAAAAAAAGATGCCCCGCCGCTAATTTTCTGTACCAAGTCGAGGCCGCCGATTCCAGACTGTGTGGTACTCGATCTGTACGTGTTTCTGAACTGGACCCAACAGGATCGAGCGTTTGAGAAACTTGTAACGGAACTGGACAAGGTCAACGTTAACGGGATCGAGCCAGCCTGCAAACTACCGTTCAAAAAACGATAAAGTAATGCGGGACGCCAATTTGCCATTGGCCGGCCCGGGTCTAGCGAAGAACCAAAAGGGATTAGCGTCGATTACTCTTCCTCCCGCCTTAAATGAAATACGGGGCTCGCGCCGTCTGGCACGAGCCCCGTATCGGAAGGCGTCAGGCGAGTCTCAGAGCATGACCAGCCGGCCGTTCTCAAGGCGTACCCGATCGCCGCTCTGCAGTTGCGTGGCGGTGGTTTCGGTATAGCTGCGCGTACTGCCGTCATCAAAGCGCACGGTGATCTGGTATTGGGTTTCACCGCGTACGCGCTTTTCCACTTCGTGCCCGGCAAAGGCGCCACCGGCGGCGCCGACGACCGCCATGGCCTTCTTGCCATTGCCGCCGCCGATCTGGCTGCCGAGCAGGCCGCCGAGGACGCCGCCGGCAACCGCGCCGAGGCCGGTGCCTTCGCCCTTGTTGCTGATCTCCTGCACGCTCTGGATGGTGCCGCAGCTGTTGCAGATGGCCGGCGTCGGCGGCTGGCTGGGCGCCTGATTGGCTGCCGGGCGGGCGTTCTCGACGTAGATGCCGTTGTCGCTTACCGGCTGCGTCGAGGTATTCGATACGCGGGTATAGCCGGGCTGCGGCGGTTCGCTGGTCGCAGCCGCATGTTGCGTCGCGCGCGGTGCAGCTGCGCTACGGTTGTTGGTGGCACGGGCGGCAGCTTTCGGTTCGACGGTAATCGTGGCACCGGGCGGCACGCTGATCGTGGCCGGGGACTCCGTTCTGGTGACTGCGGCCAGCGGTGCTGTCGTTGCACTGGTGGCGTGGCTCGCGGTTGGCATCCAGCCGGCCAGCGAAGCCACCCCGGCCAGGCTCAGCGCTGTGACCGAAGCCGCAGCAACAAGAATCATCGGGTGGGTTTTGCGAAGGGTTTCCATGGTTGAGTCTCCAGACAGGGTGTGCAGCGATTAACGCATGAACGCCCCTGTTCCGGAGACCCCGGAAACAAACTCTTACAACTCGTTACGCCTTGCCGGACAAGGGATTTCAGCGGTTGACATCGACTACCAGCCGGCCGCGAATCTTGCCTTCGAGCAGTTCTCCGGCTGCGGCCACGGCCTCACCCAGCGCAATTTCACGAGTGATGGCATCCAGTTTGGCAATATCGAGGTCGCGCGCCAGGCGCTGCCAGGCTTCGAGGCGAACGATCTGTGGCGCCATGACGCTGTCGATACCGTAAAGGGTGACACCGCGCAGGATGAACGGCGCGACGCTGGAGGGGAAATCCATGCCCTGGGCGAGGCCGCAGGCCGCTACTGCACCGCGATATTTCGTACCGGCGCAGGCGTTGGCCAGCGTGTGGCTACCGACGGCGTCGACGACTCCTGCCCAGCGCTCCTTGGCCAGCGGTTTGCCCGGGGCGGAAAGCTCGTTGCGGTCGATGATCTCGGTAGCGCCGAGAGCCTTCAGGTGTTCGGCCTCACTGGCGCGACCGGTGGAGGCTACGACGCGATAACCGAGTCTGGCCAGCAGCGCGATGGCCACGCTGCCGACACCGCCGTTGGCGCCGGTAACCAGAATCTCGCCGTCCTGTGGTTTGAGGCCGTGCTTTTCCAGTGCCAGCACACAGAGCATGGCCGTATAGCCGGCGGTGCCGATGGCCATGGCCTGTCGTGACGTAAAGGCTGCCGGCAGCGGCACCAGCCAATCGCCGCGCACGTGCGCCGTTTGTGCCAGGCCGCCCCAGTGGGTTTCGCCGACGCCCCAGCCGTTGAGCACGACGGCGTCGTCTGCCTTCCATTCAGGGTGGCTGCTTTCAATGACCGTGCCGGCAAAGTCGATGCCCGGCACCATCGGGAACTTGCGCACCACCGGCCCCTTGCCGGTGATGGCCAGGCCGTCCTTGTAGTTCAGCGTCGACCAGTCGACGCGAACCGTGACATCGCCTTCCGGCAATTGCGCTTCGTCGATCTGCTGCACGGCGGCGCGGTAGCCGGCGTCGTCCTTGTTGATGAGGATTCCGTTGAACATGGGGAGTTCCTGAAGGTTGGGAGGAAGTTTGATTGTCGGCCAAGTCGGAGGAATGCGGAAGAGGGTGCAAAGTAGGTGACAATGCTGACCTCGTCCAGTCCAAGCCCCGTTCCCGATGAGCAACGCGAAACCTTGGTATCTCTACCTGATCGAATGTGCCGACGGAAGCATCTATACCGGCATTACCGTCGATGTCGCGGCGCGCTATGAAGCGCACCTGAACGGTACGGGCGCCCGTTATACCCGCTCGCATCTGCCGGTGAAACTGCTCGGCTACGAAGTGCATCCTGATCGCTCATCGGCTTCGAAGGCCGAGTGCCGGATCAAGAAGCTGAGCGCAGTGGAAAAACGCCGGCTGGCGTCCAGTCTCGTTCGAGAATAAATCAACCGCCCTCTTTTGCCGGACGCCGTTTGGGTCTGATCAGAAAGCGCGCTGGCGCAAGCGCATCGACGAAGCTGCGGGCAAGGGCCTGTGAATTCTCTTCAATGCAATCGGCGATGAGTTCCCCTGCCATTGCCGACCAGACGATACCGCGGGCGCCGAAGCCGTTGACCAGCCACAGCCCCGGCGGGGCGGCTTCGTTGCCGAGACGGGGTACAGCGCCGACGATGGGCAGGCGGTCGGGCGAGGCGGGGCGGAAACCGACGCGGCCGGCCAGCGTGGCAATCGTGTCGGGTGGGATACCTTGGCTGAAACCGGGAAGGATGAAATCAAGCTTGGCCAGGTTTTCGGCGTGGTCGGTGTCGCGCACAGCCGGGTCGTTGTCCTTCATCAGGAAGGTGGCACCGGCGTAGCGTTGGCCATTGATTTCCGGAGTGACGTAGCCAAGGCGGCAGACGACGCAATGCGGTGGCGAGCCGGCCGTGGCGGGCAGGTGCGTGACTTGGCCGCGGGCCGGGAATATGGGTAACCAGTCGCCGAGCAGGCGGCGTGCATCCGAGGCGTTGGCGACGATGAGATGCGGTGCTTCGGCCAGGCAGGTGCCGGTCGCATCGAAGGCGCGCCAGTGGCCACTTTCATGGACGATACGTTCTACGCGGGAGTTGTAATGGGCGGCAATACTGGCCGCGTACTGCAGCAGGTTGGCCCGGCAGTAGTTGGCCGGCGAGACCCAGGCGCCGCCGGGGAACCACCAGCCGCCGGCATCGACCGGCCAGCCGCAGAGTGCGCTGGCTTCGTCGCGGTCGACGAAGCGCAGGTAGTCGGCGGGCGGGTTCTGGGCGGTGACGATGTCGCGCTGCGTGGCTTCGTGCACGGCATCGCGGGCGAGGTGCAGTACGCCGGTCTTGCCCCACAGCTGGCCGGTTGTTGCTTGAAGACCGGCGTCTTCAAGGGCTTGCAGGTGGTCGCGCGTAGCGAGAAAACCGGCGC
>JAUPVD010000425.1 GCA_030917225.1 Pseudomonadota bacterium | reverse complement strand
GTCATCTACTTGGCGTCCTGTCTGCGCAGCAGCATGGTCAGAATGGGCGGCGTCAGCAGCGTGGTCAGGATGACCATGATGACGATCACCGAGAACATTGCCTCGTTGACCACGCCGAGCTGCTTGCCGACGGCGGCAAAGATGAGGCCCACCTCGCCGCGCGGCACCATGCCCCAGCCGACGATCCACGGGTTGTGGCCGCGCCCGGCAGCAAAGCCGGCGACCAGCTTGCCGGCGACGGCAACCGCCGTGATGCCCAGCGCGACGATGACGATCTGCGGATCGGCCAGCGTGCGCAGATCGACCTGCATGCCGGTGAGCACGAAGAACACCGGCACGAAGAAATAGCCGATCGGCTCGACCATGTGCTCATGCTGGTGATGGGTATGCTTTTCGAGGATGCCGCGAATGCGCTCGGTGATGCCGGGCTTCTCCTGTGCCGGCAGGACGGCATCGATGTCCTGCACCAGCTTGGGCGTTTCGAATCCCTTCAGGTACACCGGCTCGAAGAGCAGGCCGGCAGCAAAGGCGCCGATGATCGGCGCCAGGCCGATGGCGTGCGCCAGCCAGGCCAAGAAGAGGCCGCTGGCCAGCACCAGTGCGAAGAGCATCGAGTGGCCGCTGTCGAGTTCCGCCAGCCGGCCGGCGAAGCGCCTGGCCAGCATGCGCCCGATGAGAATCGAGCCGCCGAGAAAGGCAACGGCTTCGAAGATGATCATGCCGACCTGGCCCACACTCACCGAGCCGGCCTTCACCAGGCTGGAGACCACCGCGAGGATGACCAGACCGAGCACATCGTCGATCACCGCCGCACCCAGCACGATCTTTGCCTCGGCCATGCCCAGCCGGCCGAGGTCGCGAAAGACGCGGCCGGTGATGCCCACCGACGTTGCCGACAGCGTGGCGCCGAGGAAGAGATAGGTGTTTTCGTTCTGCCCCGGCAGCAGCAGCGGACCAACCACGTAGGCTCCCAGCACGAAAGGAACGGCGATGCCGACCGAACCGACAAGAAGGGCCTTGACGCCAACCTTGACCAGGTCGTCGAGCCGCGTCTCCAGGCCGATCTGCAGCAGCAGCACGATCACGCCCAGCTCGGCGAGGAAGGCGATGATCGGGTCGCCGGCCACCGTGTCGAAATAGTGGAAGCCGAGGATGCCGAGATTGCCGAGCACTACGCCGAGCAGCAATTCGCCGAGCACGGCCGGGAAGCCGATGCGCTGCGTCAGCGGCGCGAACAGGCGCGCCGCCATCAGGATGATGGCCAGCCACAGCAGGTTTTCGCCGACGACACCCGAACCAGCGGCAAAGGCCGACGGCAGACTGACGATGAAGGCCAGCAGCAGGATCTCGGGACGAGTGACGGCGCGAATCGGGTTCATAAAGGCTCCAGAATGTGGCGACTACTTCAAGGCCGCCATCGCTTCGGCGTGAGTCATGCCCGCCGCATTTCGACGCGCTTCAACATAGCGCCCGATGGTTTCGCTCATCGGCTTGCCGGCACCTTTCTCGGCCAGCGCATCAAGCACCTCGACCGAGGTCGCCGGCGATTTGGTCGAATCGAAAATGAAACGGGCAGCGCGCGTGCAGGCAGCCGCCACGGCCTGTTCGGTTTCGCCGGTGGCCTTCATTGCCTTGGCCATCTGGCTGCTGGCGCGCACGACGCGCGGATCGCTGGCAGCCACATCCTGCTTCGCTGCCAGCGACACCATGCGCTGAGGAATGCTTTCGCTGCCCTCGGCCGTTACCAACTCCAGCGGCGTAGCGGCGGCAATCGCCAGAACAGGCAGCAGACAGGAAAGCAGAAACAGCGAACGCATGGAAAAATCCTCAAAAAATGGGAGCGATGTAGACGTTACGCGAGTTGCACAATCTGGTTCAACACGGCACAGGCATCGGCGAACTTGGCATCGGGCAAACGCTTTAGCGGATGAGGTGCGGCCTCCCGGATGCGCCAATCGAACGACTTGGGCTGGTGGCAAAGCACATAACTGGTTTTCCCAGCCTTGGCACCCTTGGCAACCCCCACGGCGACAGCAAATGGATTGTCCGCATTGTACTCAGCCGTAGTCATCGGCAAGCCAATGACCAGCGAGGTGCGTGCATTGAAAGCACGAGGAGAAAGAACGAGAAACGGATGCCGGTCACGCATCTCCCTCCCGGCTTGCGGATTGCAGTCGATCCAGATGACGTCCTGCCGATCAGGCACCCAAGGCACTTTACCCTTGGGCGTTACCAACGCTCAGCTCCCAACAGCGTACCAGCCATGGCTTCACCACCGTGGCGGGCGGGATCGAAGCGGGACAAGCGCTGCTCAAGGGTAAGCGGCGCATCATCGACCGACGAAATGATCACACGCCCGGCTTCGGCAGAAACCAGAACCTGCTGATCGGCATGAAAATGTGCCTCACGCGCCACGGCTGCTGGCAAGCGAACGCCCAGATTATTTCCCCAGTGTTTGATGGCAAGAAGCGCTTCGGTCATGGCTTGATTCATCCAAAATGTTTATACGCAGTATAGACACCGGGGCTCAGGAAGACAAGCCTCAGGAATGGCGGAAAGAATCAGTCGGGAGAAATTCAGTCTCGTCGTAGCCGCTTCTCGACACCGACCACCAGCGAAGCCAGCCAGCCCATCAGCACAATCCATCCCCATTCGGCCAGCCCGATCGGTGCCGTGCCGAACAGGCGGTTCATTACCGGCAGATAGGTCAGCAGCAGTTGCAGCGCCAGCATCACGCCGGTACCGCCCCATACCCACGGATTGGAAAAGACGCCGACAGCCACGAAAGAACGGGTCAGTGAGCGGCAGTTGAACAGGTAGAAGGTCTGCACCACGACGAAGACATTCACCGCTACCGTCCGTGCTTCGGCCAGTGTATGCCCCTGCCGCAGTTCGAACAGAAACAGCCCGTAGGCGCCGACCAGCAACAGCATGCTGACCAGCACGATGCG
>JAUPVD010000424.1 GCA_030917225.1 Pseudomonadota bacterium | reverse complement strand
GGTTTCACCGGTTGCGATATTTCCTTGCGCGGCACCGGCACAGGGCTGGAGAAGGTGGGGCCGGTGGACACGGCCTCGTCAGACGGACGACCGAGGTAGTCGATGAAAGCCAGCGCACCAAGCAGTACAGCGATCAGAAACCCGGCAAAAACGACCCGCAGGACCAGCTTGCGCTTGATATCGTCTTCGCCGGCACCTTTGGCTGCTTGAAGGCTGTCGCTCATCGTTCCCTCATGGTTCGCATATTTCGCATTATTGCTGCTGGCAGTTCGGTCGATTCGGCAGATTCGGCTGACGCCGACCCTTCGCGGTTGCGCACCAGCGCCACCACCAGTTCGGCTTCCGCCCGCGCTACACCACAGCGTTCAGCAATGGCAGCAGCATCATAACCGGCGACGGCCATCTGCATGGCATCTCCGTAGATGGGCGCCACATGCTGCGCAGCCCGCACATGCTCGACCTTGACCTTCAGGTCGTCGCGCAAGGTGGCCAATTCATTGCGCAGCACTGCCATCTCGGCGCGCATCTGCCCAATTTCGGCTTCGGCCGCCTTCAGGCGGGCATCTGCAATATCAGCTGGCGATACTGGGTCTGGCGGTTCGTTCCAGGGGAAACCGGGCTCGACGAAGCCCGGCAGTTCGACGGGAGCCGTGGGGTCATTGACGCCGACCGGCGGCTCGCCCGCGACGACAGGCGACGATGAAACAGGCGCGGCCGCAACAGGCTGTTTCAGGCGACGCAAGCGCAGAAAGACAACAAAGACATACAGCACGAGCAGCGCGACGACGCCAATCAGCGCCTCGCGCCAGCCGATGGCCATATCCTCGAAATTCATTGACTGTCAGTGGTATGCATGTCGCGGGCTATTATGCCAGAGGCAGCCCCATCCCGAGCATTGGTCGGCGGTGCATTTTCACTCAATCGCCGTCACCTCACAGCGACAGATGCCATAGATTCAGCGCGTGGCCTTGGCCTTGTAATGCTTCTTGCAGGCGATATAGACGGTCTTGTCGACTTCGGTGTGCACCACGCCGGCGGGATCGCAGAACTGCGTCGTGAACACCCGGTCGCAGGATCCGTTACGCTCGATCTCTTCTCGAATGGCCGCGACCTCAGCGTCGCTCAGCACGAACTCAGCGGTCAGCGCCTCGCGACCCGGCTTGCGGTATCGGATCGCTGCAGACTTGTCCCAGACGACATAGTCCGGCCCAAGATTCAGGGCCAGCAGCAGCGCATAGATTGGATCGGTGGCCGAATAGAGACTGCCGCCGAAGAGCGTGCCGGCGCCATTCTTGGTATTCCGCTGCAGCGGCAGGCGCACGACGACCCGCTTGAGGTCCGGCGAAACATTGACGATCCGTGCACCAGTTGCCCGATAAGCCGGGAACCAGTTGAGCCCCAAGCGCAGCAAGGTCGGTTGCCAGCTTGCGGGAAAGCGACGCCAGAAGGAGGGAATCATGGAAGGTGCGGGCCGCCCCGGGAGGAGACGGTTCCGGAACAGCCCGCGGAGGGAATGGTTACAGGATTGATTCGAACAGGCCGGCGGCACCCATGCCGGTACCGATGCACATCGTCACCATGCCGTAGCGCTGTTTGGTGCGCTGCAAGCCATGGACGATGGTGGCGGTACGCACGGCACCAGTGGCACCGAGCGGGTGGCCCAGCGCAATCGCACCGCCGAGCGGGTTCACCTTGGCCGGGTCCAGCTCCAGAGTACGCATGACGGCGATGGCCTGTGCGGCAAAGGCTTCGTTCAGTTCGAACCAGTCGACATCATTTTGGGTAATACCGGCCTGCTTGAGCACGCGCGGAATCGCCTCGATCGGGCCGATGCCCATGATTTCCGGCGGCACACCAGCGACCGAATAGCCAGCAAAACGTGCCAGCGGCTTGAGGTTGAACTGCTTGAGGATCTTCTCCGACACCACCAGCACGGCACCGGCACCGTCGGACATCTGCGAGCTGTTGCCGGCGGTGACCGAGCCGCGTGCAGCAAACACCGGCTTCAGCTTGGCGAGGCGTTCCATCGAGCTGTCGGCACGCGGGCCTTCGTCGGTGTCGGCCAGATACTCCTTGACCTTGACCTGACCGGTGCGCAGGTCGGGCACGTGCGCCGTGACGGCATACGGCGAGATCTCGGCCTTGAAATGACCGGCAGCGATCGCGGCACACGCCTTCTGATGCGAGGCTACGGCGAAGGCATCCTGCTCCTCGCGCGTCACCTTCCACTGCTGGGCGACCTTTTCGGCGGTGAGGCCCATGCCGAAGGCGATGGCGTAGTTATCGTCGCTCTCGAAGATGGCCGGGTTGATGGCGATCTTGTTGCCCATCATCTGGTTCATCAGCGACATGGTTTCAGTGCCGGCGGCGATCATCACGTCGGCTTCACCGAGGCGAATGCGCGCAGCGGCATCGGCCACGGCCTGCACGCCGGAGGAGCAGAAGCGGTTGATGGTGATGCCCGGCACCGTATTCGGCAGGCCGGCCAGCAGCACACCGATGCGGGCGACGTTCATGCCCTGCTCGGCTTCCGGCATGGCACAACCGACGATCACGTCCTCGACCAGCGCAGGATCGAGCCCCGGCGCCTGTGCCATGACCGACTTGATGGCATGGGCCAGCATGTCGTCCGGGCGGACGTGGCCGAACATACCTTTGCGCTTAGCCACCGGGAGACGCGTGGCAGCAACGATGTAGGCGTCT
>JAUPVD010000423.1 GCA_030917225.1 Pseudomonadota bacterium | reverse complement strand
GTCGCGCCCGATCAACGGGTCGATCTTGCCGGCCAGCGCCATGGCGTTGAGGTTGAGCGTATAGCTTTCCAGCGGGCCGGCGCTGGCCTGCTGCTCACCTTCGGTCTCGACTTCGCCTTCCGTCGCCGCCTTCTGCTGTGGCACCTTGCTGATGCCGTGCGAAATGAAGTTGACCACATCGAGACGCGTCACGCCCTGCTTCTGCAGGTAATAGACGGCATGCGAATCCTTCTCGCCAAAGATGGCGACCAGGACATTGGCGCCATTCACTTCCTTCTTGCCCGAGGACTGCACGTGCAGAATGGCGCGCTGGATGACGCGCTGGAAGCCGAGGGTCGGCTGCGTATCGATCTCGTCTTCGCCGGCAACGGTAGGCGTGTGCTCGGCGATGAATTTGTTCAGGTCGCGGCGCAGGACGTCGATGCTGGCGCCGCAAGCGCGCAAGGCTTCTGCGGCGGAAGGGTTGTCGAGCAGCGCCAGCAGCAGGTGCTCGACGGTAATGAACTCATGTCGTTTCTGCCGAGCCTCGACAAAAGCCATGTGCAAGCTGACTTCCAGTTCCTGCGCGATCATTCAGTTCTCCTCCATGACGCAAGCCAGCGGGTGCTGATGCTCGCGGGCAAAGGTCGCCACCTGTTCAACTTTCGTTGCAGCAATGTCGCGGGGAAAAAGCCCGCACAAACCGCGACCCTCGTTATGGACTTTGAGCATGATTTTCGTCGCTTGTTCTCTGTCCATGCCAAAAAACTTCTGCAGCACCGTGATGACAAAATCCATCGGTGTGAAGTCGTCGTTGAGCAGCAGTACCTTGTAGAGCGGAGGCAGCTTCGCACGCGCCTGTTGGGCTTCGAGAAGACTGTCGCCTTGATGCTTTGTCGCCATGATTGGATTCTAATCAGTCGGCCCGAATGTGCAATAGCGAAGTGCTGGCCATGGTGTACTGTTGTATCGCCTGATGGAGCTGTGTTCGAGTGTTGTGCTGCAGCATCGAAAATGCTTGACGCATTCGAATGAGTCAAGTAAAAAAGCTGCAGTTTGGTTTCAAGTGGTTGTAGTCGTGCGTCTTCTTTGGAACGATCGCGGGGCAAGCCGATGTTGAACTCAAACACGCAGTCGGGCTTAAACCCGGATTTTGTCTTTTTTCAAGGAAGTCGCAATATGGCAACTGGTACGGTCAAGTGGTTCAATGACGCCAAGGGTTTCGGTTTCATTACTCCGGATGATGGCAGCGAGGATCTCTTCGCTCACTTCTCCGCCATCAACATGAATGGCTTCAAAAGCCTCAAGGAAGGCGAGAAGGTTTCCTTCGACGTCACGCAGGGTCCCAAGGGCAAGCAAGCCTCAAATATTCAGAAGGCCTGATTTTTAGGTTCCTTGAAAAACCCGCCGAGAGGCGGGTTTTTTTATGGGCGGCTACCGGGCGAACAGGCGGAAGGCTCAGGTAGTGCCAACCGTCGTTTCATCGCTGCGCGTTTCCCCCTTGCTGTCGGCCCAACTGACGATCAGCTTGTCGCCGGCCTTCAGGCCGCGAGCCCTGAAGGCGAATACCGGGTTTTTCGAGACCGAAGTGTTCAATTGTCCGTCGACCAGAGGCTTGCCATTGGCGCTGACCAGAAAGGTCTGGATGAAGTGCGACGGAACCAGCTTGCCGCTGGCAGTGTCCTTGCGTTGCCCGGTTTCCATCGGGTGCTGCATGAGCACGCGGATATCGGTCAGTTCGCCTTGCAGCGTGGCGCGAATCTTGATTGGGTCGCTCATCTGATTTCCTGGATTATCCCTAGCCGGCACAACCACCGAGCGTGACCTTGATTTCACGCTGTGCATGCCACTGCTTGCCATCGGCCGTCCGCACGACAGCCCGAATCCGGCTGGTTTCGGCCATCTTGAGCGGAACGCGTACCTGTGGCAGCGCACCATTCGCAAAACGGAAACTGCCGGCGAGGGGCATCGGATTCTTCTCCACAAAGATGGAGATCGTCTGACTGCCGGGCAGATTGCTGGCGACTTCGATCACGACCTGGGCTCCATTTTCCGCGATTTCCGGCGCCGTGAAGACGATCTCCCGGTTCTCCGTTGAGCCTGCGCTGCCATGCGCCTTGAGCGCATCGTTGAATGTCGTGGCCGTGAATGCATCGCGTGGCCAGGTGGCTGCCAGCACACGTCCGGGGCTGAGAGCACCGGTGGTGACCAGCGCGATCAGCGCCGTGGTGGCGCCGGACGCACGCAGCAGATGGCGGCGCAGTGGATCGGCGGGAGGGGCTTGATTGTCCATGGGGTATCTCGTCATTCAGCCTGCCAGTGCCCCGACTTGCCGCCTCTTTTTTCAAGCAGGCGCACACCTTCAATCCGCATGCCGCGATCGACGGCCTTGCACATGTCGTAGATGGTCAGCAGGCCGACGCTGGCAGCCGTCAGCGCTTCCATTTCGACACCGGTGCGGCCGGTGCATTCGGCGGTGATGAGGCAGTGCACGGCCTGGTTTTCAAGGTCGATTTCAAAATCGGCCGCCACGCGGGTCAGGGCAATCGGGTGGCACAGGGGAATCAGGTCCGAGGTACGTTTGGCGCCCTGAATGGCAGCGATCCTGGCGATACCCAGAACATCCCCTTTCTTGGCCGTGCCAGTGGCGATCAGTTTCAGCGTTTCGGCCTGCATGAAGATGCTGCCGGTGGCGCGAGCGACACGGTGGGTTTCGTCCTTGGCGGCAACGTCGACCATGTGCGCCTGACCATCGGCGTCAAAATGGGTAAGCGGGTTTTGTGGGGTTGCAGACATTGTTTCCGGGGGTGGGAACCGCGATTTGGTGCGGTATCATAGCACCATGATTTTGCGCCCGCTATTTGGCGTTCCCGTTCGGAAAGCCCTCTCCCTGCTGCTATGCACGACATTGGCAACGATGTCGCCCGCGTTTGGCGACAGCCTGCCCGATCTTGGCGAATCCGCAAGGGCCGATCTGTCGCCGCAGCTCGAGAAAAAAATCGGCGAAAGCATCATGAACGACATCCGCTTGCATGAGCCGAGCTATGTCGACGATCCGGAAATCAATGAATACCTGAACCGCCTCGGGAGCAGACTGGTCGCCGCGAGTACCAGCCCGGGCGCGGATTTCCATTTTTTTGCCATTCGTGACAGCCAGGTCAACGCCTTCGCAATGTTCGGGGGATTCATCGGCATCAACACCGGCACGATCCTGACGTCGCAGAGCGAATCGGAACTGGCGGGCGTGGTGGGCCATGAAATTTCACACGTCACGCAAAGCCATCTGGCGCGCCAGATTTCTGCGCAGAAGCAGCAGTCGGTGCTGGGAATGATTGCCATGGCCATTGCGCTGCTGGCGGTACGCTCCAATTCGCAAGCCGCCGGTGGCGCCATTGCTGGAAGCGAAGCGGCAATGATCCAGTCGCAGTTGGCGTTCTCCCGCGATTTCGAACGTGAGGCTGACCGGGTGGGTTACGACATTCTGGAGCGGGCGGGTTTCGATCCGCGCGGCATGTCGGAATTCTTCGAGCGTTTGCAGCGCTCAAGCCGCGTGTATGAAAACAATGCACCGGTTTACATGCGTTCCCACCCGATCACGGTCGAGCGCATCAGCGACATGCAGAACCGGCAGGCGCGTGCGCCCTACAAGCAGATTCGTGACAGCCTCGATTTCCAGCTGGTCCGGGCAAAACTCCGTGCGCAGCTTGGATCGCCGAAGGAGGCGGTCAGCGATTTCGAGACACTGCTGCGCGAGCGCAAGTTCGCTTCGGAAGCTGCCGTTCGTTATGGTTTGGCCTACAGCCTGTACCGGGCAAAAAAGTATGCGCAGGCAGAGCAGGAACTGGAGATGGTACGCCGCCAGAAATCGGGATCGGCCATGGCCGAGAGTCTGGCCGGTGAGCTGAAGGCCAGCGCGGGGGATCTTTCTGCTGCTGCTACCATTTTCCGCGACGCCCTGCAGCGTTTCCCCTTGTCCCGCGCGCTGGCTTATGGCTATGCTGATACGCTTTTTTCGCTGCGCAGCTACGACAAGCTGCAGGCCTTTCTTGACGAGCAGTTGCAGTCTTATACGACAGATCCCAAGCTCTACAGCCTGCAGGCAAAAACCCACGCCATGCAGGGGCGAAAGCTGCAGCAGCATCGGGCACTTGCGGAAATGTACATCCTGCAGGGGCGGCTGGTGCAGGCGATCGAGCAACTGCAGTTCGCACAACGTGCGGGCGATGGCAATTTCTATGAGCAGTCGGTCGTTGATGCTCGCCTTCGCGAACTGAAAAAGCAGCAGGCAGAAGAGCTGAAGCAGAAGAAATAGCGGGTAAAATGCCCGTCTTGCTCAACTGAACCGGATTTCACCATGCAGCACGACCGCGAACTTGACGTCAAAGGCCTCAATTGCCCCCTGCCTATCCTGCGCACAAAAAAAGTGCTGGCCGAGATGCAGTCGGGCCAGATCCTGCGCGTCCTCGCAACCGATCCGGGATCGGTCAAGGATTTTCAGGCTTTCGCGCGACAAACCGGTAATGAACTGGTTGGTAGTAGCCAGACGGATAGCGTTTTCGAATACCTCCTGAAGCGCAAGTAGTCGCCCCGCCGCCGTTTTCTGCCGCCATACCCCCATGCCGCAGCCCTTTGCCCTGCTCGATGTGCCGGGCGGTGGCGCATTCCTGTTCGAAGGCTTGCTGACCACGCTGGTGGTCTCCACACCGGAAGACTTCGCCGCGCTTTGCGCTGACGCAGAAGCCCGGGCTGAGTCCGGACAACACGTCGTTGCTGCGCTTGATTACGAGCTGGGCAAGGTTTTTGAACCTCGCTCCGGTATTCCGCCCGCGGGGGGGCTGGGCAATTTCTGGGTTTTCTCGGAAAGGCGTGTTCTGCCGCCGGAAGCATTGGCGTCATGGTTTTCCGAAATGGCCGGCGACCCGCCTCGCCCGGCGACGGTGCTGGATTTTCAACCCGGGCTGGACGAACCGGGCCACGCGCAGGCGGTTGCAAGAATCCGCGACTACATTGCGGCGGGCGACTGCTATCAGGTCAACTTCACTTTTCCCTTTTCCGGTACCTGCCTCGGTGATCCCATCGCCCTCTACGCTCGCCTGCGTACGGCGCAACCCGTCGCCCATGGCGGCCTGGTGGTGTTTCCGGAGGGCTGCATTCTGTCGCTTTCGCCGGAACTGTTCATCGAGCGAGAGAATGGCCTGATTCGATCCCGGCCGATGAAGGGGACGGCATCGCGCAGCGAGAATGCCGCTGCCGACGATAGGGCGCTTGCCGCGTTGCAGACCTCGGCCAAGGATAGGGCCGAGAATGTGATGATCGTCGACCTGATTCGCAATGATCTCGGGCGCGTCGCCCAGCCAGGAAGCGTTTGCGTCGAGAGCGTGTGCGAGATCGAGCGCTATCCCAGCGTTTATCAAATGACATCGACGGTGACTGCGGCGTGCAATGCTCCTCTGCCAGAGGTGCTGGCGGCACTTTTTCCCTGTGGCTCGATTACTGGCGCGCCCAAGGTCCGCGCCATGCAGATCATTGGCGAACTGGAGCAGGTGCCGCGCGGACTCTATACCGGGGCGCTCGGCTGGATTGGCAACAGGGGAGGCTTCTGTTTCAATGTGGCGATCCGGACCCTGCTGGTCGATGCCGAATCGCGGGTTCGTTACGGCGTCGGTAGCGGTATCGTCTGGGATTCGCAAGCCGCATCGGAATATGCGGAGTGCCTGCTCAAGGCAAGTTTTGTCATGCGTGCTGCCCCGGGATTTCGTTTGATCGAGACATTGCGGCTGTCAGAGGGAGAATATCCACAGCAAGCCTTGCATCTTGATCGTCTGCAATCTTCGGCACAGGCACTGGGTTTTTCCTGCGATGTCGCGGTGCTCCAGCGGCTTCTGGATGAGTTCGCACATCAGCAGGGGAGCGGGGTGTTCCGCGTCCGTCTGACGCTCGGTCGCGCCGGTGACGTGGAACTGAGCGTGGGGCACCTGTTGCCGACGGCAGGCGCGGTGAGAGCCGTTCTTTCACCGCGCCGGATCAACTCTCGGGATCCCTGGCTTCGCTACAAGACGACCGTTCGAGATCTTTACGAGCAGGAACTGGCGCGTGTGCAGGGCATGCCGTCGGTGTTCGACGCGATCTTTCTCAACGAACGGGGCGAGGTCTGCGAAGGTGCCCGCAGCAACGTCTTTGTGCGCATGGCTCCGGGTGAGCTCCTACTGACGCCGCCGCTTGGCTGCGGATTGCTGCCAGGCGTGTTGCGTCG
>JAUPVD010000422.1 GCA_030917225.1 Pseudomonadota bacterium | reverse complement strand
CGGCCTGGTCGAGAAGATCATTCCGCGCAACAGCAGCATCCCGAGCGCCCGCGCGCAGGACTTCACCACCTTCAAGGACGGCCAGACCGCGATGGCGCTGCACGTGGTGCAGGGCGAGCGCGAGCTGGTGGCCGATTGCCGCTCGCTCGCCCGATTCGAGCTGAAGGGCATTCCGCCGATGGCGGCCGGCGCGGCGCGCATCCGCGTCACCTTCCAGGTCGATGCTGATGGCCTGCTGTCGGTCTCCGCCTGCGAACAGACTTCCGGTGTCGAAGCCTCGGTAACGGTGAAGCCGTCCTACGGCCTTTCCGACGACGAAATCGCCGGCATGCTCAAGGATTCGATGGAGCACGCCAAGGACGACGCCTTCCGCCGGGCGCTGGCCGAAGCGCAGGTCGAGGCCAAACGTCTGGTCGAGGCCGTCCAGGCCGCACTGCAGAGCGACGGCGAACTGGTTTCCGCCGAAGAGCGCGGGCGTATCGATGTCGCCATCACCAAGCTGCAGGAAGTCGCGCAGGGTGAAAACCGCCGGCATGTCACACTGGCGATGGACGATCTGGAAGCCGAAACCAAGGAATTTGCTGCCCGCCGCATGGACAAATCGATCAGGCGGGCGCTTGCGGGGCGTCGTGTTGAGGAACTCGGCAACGGATTGGAAGCCAAAGGAGAACAAGCATGACGCAGATGATCGTGCTGCCGCACGTTGAACTCTGTCCGGAGGGCGCGGTGCTTGAAGTCGAGCCCGGCAAGACGATCTGCCAGGCGCTGCTCGAAAACGGCATCGCCATCGAGCACGCCTGCGAGATGTCCTGTGCCTGCACCACGTGCCACGTCGTCGTGCGAGAAGGGTTCAAGTCGCTTGAAGCGGCAGAAGATCTGGAGGAAGACATGCTCGACAAGGCTTGGGGCTTGGAACCGAATTCGCGCCTGTCGTGTCAGGCGGAAGTGGCCGAAACACCTCTGGTGATCGAAATTCCGCGCTACAGCATCAACATGGCTCGCGAAGGAAAACATTGACCTTCCTCCCGTCCCCCTTCCCGGGGAAGGAGGGGACTACGGTTCAGCCGCAATTTTCCTGCGGCTTCCGGAATGATTGACGGCTGTCTCCTTGAGACGGCTCTGCGGAGACAGCACCAATGAAGTGGACCGACATCAACGACATTGCCATCGAACTCGATGAAGCCCTTCCATCCATCGATCCGACAAAAATCAACTTCGTGGACCTGATGAACTGGGTCATCGCACTGCCTGATTTCAACGATGATCCCAAGCATTGCGGCGAAAAGATTCTTGAAGCCATCCAGCAGGCATGGATCGACGAGCGCGAATAATAGAAGAGGCTACGAATGATTCCCGACGAGTTTGGTGGTGGCGGTGTCCAGCGCAACGTACTCGGCGGGCCGCTGGGCAGTTGCAGCGAACGGCCGTTGACCGGCTTCTTCCGCGACGGCTGCTGCAATACCGGTCCCGATGATCTGGGGCTGCATACCGTCTGCGTCATTCTGACCGAGGAATTTCTCGCGTTCTCGAAGATGCGCGGCAATGACCTGTCCACACCTCGTCCGGAATTCGATTTCCCCGGCTTGAATCCCGGCAACCGCTGGTGTCTGTGCGCGGCCCGCTGGCGGGAAGCCTACGATGCGGGAATGGCGCCGAATGTGGTGCTCAACGCCACCAACGAAACGACGCTTGATATTGTCAGCCTCGATGCGCTCAAGGCGCACGCCGTCGATCTCAACTGAACAGGTTCAGGACTCCGTCCAGACCAACGAAATTGAGTGCCACGGAAGCTTTGGCGCGGGTTGCCGGCTTCGCGTGAAAAGCGACTGAAACGCCGGCTTCGGCCATCATCATCAGGTCGTTGGCGCCGTCGCCGACGGCAATCACCTGTTCCTTCCGCAACCCGAGTTCGTCACGCAGACGCACCAGATGGTGCGCCTTGGCCTGTGCGTCGACGATGTCGCCGACGACCCGGCCGGTCAGCTTGCCACCCGAGATCTCGAGTTCGTTCGAAGTGGAGAAGTCGAAACCCAGTTCGATGCGCAGGCGCTCGGTAAAGTAGGTGAAGCCGCCGGAGAGGATGGCCGTCCGCAGGCCGGCATTTTGCGCTGCAGCCAGCAACTCGCGTGCGCCCGGCGAGAGCAGCAGGCGCTCCCCGAAGACGCGGGCCATCACCCGGGCATCCAGCCCGGCAAGCAGCGCCAGGCGGCGGCGCAGGCTTTCCCGGTAGTCAATTTCGCCGCGCATGGCCGATTCGGTGACGGCCGACACCTCGGCCTTCTTGCCGGCGAAGTCGGCCAGTTCGTCGATGCATTCGATGGTGATCAGTGTCGAATCCATGTCGAAGGCGATGAGGCCGAAGTCGGAAAGCTTCCTGCCGCTTTCAACGAAGCACCAGTCCAGTTTTTCTGCGTAAAGCAGCGATGCAATTTCGTCGTCGAACTCGGCTGTGCGCGTTGCGTCGGAGAGACGGACCACCTGTGGTGGTTGCGGCAGCACCGCGGTCGCACCGGTGGCGGCGGCACAGCGATCGAGCAGAAAAGTCGGCAGGGCGCCGCCCTGAATGACCAGATCCATCAGGCCAGGCGCTCCGGCAGCACGTCGCGCAGCAGCGTCGCTGCGTCGCGCAGCATCTTCTCCGTTGCGTCCCAGTCGACACAGGAATCGGTGACCGAGCAGCCGTATTTGAGCTGGCTGAGATCCTCGGGAATCGACTGGTTGCCGGCGACGATGTTCGATTCGATCATTGTGCCAACGACGGATTTGTTGCCCAGGCGAACCTGATTGACCACGTCGGCCATGACCAGCGGCTGCAGCTCCGGTTTCTTGTAGCTGTTGGCATGCGAGCAATCGACAACGATGTTCGGCGGCAATTTGCCCTTGATCATGGCCTGCTCGGCCATCGAGACCGAGACCGTGTCGTAGTTCGGGCGGCCATCGCCGCCGCGCAGAACGATATGGCCGTAGCGGTTGCCCTTGGTGCGCACGATCGCCGTGCGGCCCTGGTTGTTGATGCCGAGGAAGGAGTGCGGACGCGAGGCGGAGAGGATGGCGTTGACCGCCACGCCGATGTCGCCATTGGTGCCGTTCTTGAAGCCGACCGGCGTCGACAACCCGGAAGACATTTCGCGGTGCGTCTGCGATTCGGTGGTGCGGGCGCCGATGGCGCTCCAGGTGATCAGGTCGCCGAGGTATTGCGGCGAGATCGGGTCGAGCGCTTCTGTCCCGGCCGGCAGACCGATTTCGTTTACATCAAGCAGGAACTGACGCGCCTTGAGCATGCCTTCATCGACGCGGAAGGAATCGTCCATGTGCGGGTCGTTGATGTAGCCCTTCCAGCCAGTGGTGGTGCGCGGCTTCTCGAAATAGACGCGCATCACGATCAGCAGCGTATCGGAGAGTTCGTCGGCCAGTGCCTTCAGGCGCCGGGCGTAGTCGATGCCGGCCACTGGGTCATGGATCGAGCACGGGCCGACGACGACGAACAGGCGGTGGTCCTTGCGGTCGAGGATGTTGCGCAGTGCTTCGCGACCCTGCATGACGGTGCGGGCGGCGTTCATGGAAAGCGGCAGCCTGGCGTGGACATCCTCGGGCGAGGGCATCGGATCGAAGGCGCTGACGTTGATGTTGTCGATATCGAGTGTGGTCATGGTCGGACTGTCTGCTGGAATAGGCTGAAATGCGCGGCATGCTTGGGTTGCCGGGCGGAGAAGGTCAAGAGGTCGAAGTTTACCGCGTTGAAGGGGTCTTTGGCGAGGCGCCTATTGCGACGTTCCCGGAAGCGTGATGCCGAAGCGGGCGGAAAGCTCGTCAGAGGGTGGGAGCGTGGGCGCGTGGCTAACGCAGCCAGTCGCCAAGCAGGGCGTGCAGTTGTGTTTCGCTGAAGGGTTTCGGCAGCGTGCCATCCATCCCCGCTTCACGGCAGCGGTCGCGCACCTTCTGGCTGTCATCGGCAGTGACCGCAATGATCGCCAGTGGCGGCAGTGCCAGTTCGCGTTCGCGCTGCCGCCAGCGTCGGGTGGTTTCCCAGCCATCGAGCAAGGGCATGTTGCAGTCCATCAGCACCAGATCGAAATCCCGTCCGGAGTCCCTGGTGGCGGCTTCAAGCTGATCCAGGGCCTCGTTGCCGTTTCTTGCCGGCACCACCTCGCAGCCGGTGCGAACGATCAGAGCCTGTGTCGCCTCGAGAATCGGTGCATTGTCGTCGACCAGCAGCACCCGCCCGGAAAGGCGGGCAGGGGCTGTTCGGGCCGTTGGCACCAGGCTGCGAATGGCGGTCTTCAAATCACCAATGTTCAGCGGCTTGGGCAGGAAGCGATCCATCATGCCCTCCGCCAGACATTGCTCCCGCACGTTGCTGGTGGCAAAGGCAGTGATGGCAACGATCGGCGTGTGTTGGCCGGGCTGCTCCGCCGCACGGATGCGCCGCGTCGCCTCGAACCCGTCGACAACCGGCATCTGGCAGTCCATCAGTATGATGTCGGGGGAGTGCTCGGCAGCGAGTCGCACCGCCTCCTCGCCATTGTCGGCCGTCCACACGATGGCCCCCATCAGTTCCAGCGTTTCCGCCATCATGTTGCGATTGACGGCGTTGTCTTCCGCCAGCAGGACGACGATATCCTCCAGACGGCCGTCAGTGCGCTCATTGGCGGCTGTGGCGGGGATTTCTGCAGCGTTGGCAACGGGCAGCCGCAGCACCAGGCTGAAGCGGCTGCCACGCCCCTCGCTGCTGCTGACATCGATATGCCCGTTCATCAAGGTGCTCAGTTGCCTGCAGATCGCCAACCCGAGGCCGCTGCCGCCATAGATGCGTGTCGTCGACGAATCGGCCTGGGTGAATTTGTCAAAGATATGCGGCTGCATGTCGGCTGGAATGCCGATCCCCGTGTCCTCGACCGTGATGCGCAGGCCGGCCGTTGCGCCACTCTCCGGGTGAGCCTGGACGGCCAGGCGGATTTCACCGTACTCGGTGAACTTGATCGCATTGCTCAGCAGATTGTCGACAATCTGTCGAATACGCACTACGTCGCCCACCAGCCCTTCGGTCAGCGGCTCGACAACGTCGAGCGAGAATTTCAGCCCCTTGCGTTCGGCTTCCGTGGCATGCACGTCAGCGATGGCGGAGATCAGTGCGCGCAGGTTGAACGGCACGTTCTCGATGATCAGTTTGCCGGCCTCGATCTTCGAGAAGTCGAGGATATCGTTGACGATGGCCTGCATCTGCGAAGCGCTGTTGCGAGCCAGTTCCAGATGCCGCCGCTGGCTGTCGTCAAGTGAACTCTGGCGCAGGAGATCGAGCAGGCCGAACAGACCGGTAAACGGTGTCCGCAACTCATGGCTCATGTTGGCGAGAAACTCGCTTTTCGCCTGGCTGGCAGCCTCGGCGCGCACTCTTTCCTGAAGGAGCGCTGTTTCGACCGCCTTGCGCTCGGAAATGTCCTCGCAGGTCCACACGACGCCGCGAGTGATTTCCGCCGGGTCGATGGCCTTGATCGACAGTGAGCACCAGAAGGGCATGCCGTTACGGCGCTGCATGACCACCTCCTCGCGCACGACTTCACCCCGGGCCAATGCGGGTGGTGCGGTTGTGCTGAAGCGGGCATAGGTATCCTGTCCGGCATAGAGCCGACGGACGCTGACTCCCGGCATCATTTCCGGTTCGTAACCAAAAATGACCGCCATCTGGCGATTTACCGCCAGCACCCGTCGGTTCATGGGGTCGGATGCATCGATATAGGCGATACCGATCGGCGATGCATCGAGTGTCGTCTGCTGGATCGCTTCCGACTCGGCCTTCGCCGCCTGCAGTTCGGCCTCTGCCCTGCGGGTGCGCAAGAGTGCCCAGCCGAGGATCAGCATGACGCCGATGAACAGGACAAAGGCAATGGCGATCAGCTGATTCAGCGTTCGCATGCGCACGGCGAGTTCCTGGTTCAGGCCGGACAGGGTTCCCCAGCGATCCAGTTCCGCAGCGTCAACGTCGCGTGCCAGTCGCTGCAACTCGATGCTGGCCGTCTGCAGGGTGGTTGCCAGTGCAGGGGAGTTTTCACTTGCAGCAAGCGGCAATAGCTCATGCCGCGCCGAGCGAATCCGTTCGACAAGTTTTTCGCGTGCGGTCGGGTCGCCGTCCTTGCCCTCGGCACTGTAGTGCTCGGCGTTGAGCAGGCGCTTGTCAGCGCTCTGGAGCAGGTGTGCCCGGCGTTCCGGGGTGCTGATCGCGATCTCGATATCGCGTGCTGCCTGATCGATCAGGAAACGCGATTTGAGCAGGGTGCGGGCGCCGTGGACGCTGTCGAAGTTGGCACTGAGGAACTCCTGGTGCAGTGCGTTGAAGCGCACAAAGCCAACGACCAGTACCAGTCCGCCGACGGCTGCTGCAGCATAAGTCAGAAAAAGGGGCCAGGAAAACCCGGCTGGTCGTACTTTGTTCAGGATGCCTCCCGTGAGACGTTTGCCCGCCTGCATTGTTCTTGACATTGTCGGCCGCGAAGCCTGATGCTCATGCTCGTTTCTTCGCCGCGACAAGGCTATTCTCAGTGTTTTCTGCAAAAAAAGCGATGATCGGCATGGGGCTTCAGGTGGATTTTCAATTTTTTCATCGTCGGCTGCGCAGCCTGTGCCTGCTGCGTGCGCTCGGCGTTCCGACCTCTGCGTTTGCCGACTTTTCCGATGACGAAATCCGGGTCGGATTGCTGGTCGATATGAAGTCCATCTATTCGCATATCTCT
>JAUPVD010000421.1 GCA_030917225.1 Pseudomonadota bacterium | reverse complement strand
GGTCCGAATCGATGACGGCATACTTATCGCTGGAGACGAAGCGCTTGAGCATGAGGCGGACCTTGGCTGTCTTCATTGTAAATCCGTTCCTTTTCCGTGCGCTTCCAGTTTCCGAATGGCGCTTTCTGCCATGCGCGAATCGCGGCTCAGGTAGTGGGCATCGAGGATCGCGCCCACGTCCCGCAGGCTGTGCCCGGTGATCGTGGCAATCTCGGCTTCCGAACACCCCGCAACGGCAAGCCGGGTCACGGCGGTGCCGCGCAGATCGTGGAAGGTCAGGCCTGTGATCTGCGCCTTCGCCACCACCTTCCGCCATGTCGCGCTGAAACCCATGCTCGTCCATGCCGTGCCGGCCGTGGTCGTCAGGATCGTGATCGCCTGCTTCGGCGTGGCGTCCAGCAGGGCCTTGAGCGGCGCCCCGACAGGGATGACCACCCGGCGGCCGATTTGCGAGGTTGCCGGGGTGCATCATGCCGCCGCCTCCCATAGGTCAACGCCCTGCTCGGCGCACCACGCTTCGATGAAGGTTTGCAGGTCCGACATTTCCCGCACCGACAGGTCGGAAGACCGGAAGCCGGTCGGGAAGAAACCCGTGCCGTCCAGCGTCGGCAGGAACTGCGCTTCCTTGCCAAGCTGCTTCATGAAGATGCACTTCCATGCCTCGGCGTCGAACTTGCGGCCGTTGATGGTCATCAGCTTGGACACGCGGTCCAGCATTTCCCACATGCGATCATTCTGCGCGTGGCTGCGCTTCGGCTCTTTGAACTCCACGCGCCAGCCGAGTTGCGCAGCCCGGTCAAGCCAGAGCCGCGCCTTCGCAATGGCGATGGGGCCTGCCAGAGTGATCGCGTAGCGCGCCATCAGAACGGAATCTCGTCGTCCATGTTCGACTGCGCCGCGCCATATCCGCCGTCTTGCTGGCTGGACTGCTGGCGGTCGTCGCGCTGGCGATCCTGCCCGCCGCCGAGCAGCGTCAGTTCACCGCGAAACGGCCGTAGCACGATCTCGGTGGAGTAACGGTCAGCGCCTGACTGGTCCTGCCATTTGCGGGTTTCCAGTTGGCCCTCGATATAGACTGTGCTGCCCTTGCGCAGGTATTGCTCGGCGATCTTCGCCAGCGGTTCGGAGTGAATTGCCACGCTGTGCCACTCGGTGCGCTCCTTGCGCTCGCCGCTGGCCTTGTCGCGCCAGGTCTCGCTGGTGGCGATGCGCAAATTGACCACCTTGCCGCCGTTCTGGAACGTGCGCACTTCCGGGTCGCGGCCCAGATTGCCGATGACGATGACTTTGTTGACCGATCCGGCCATTAGGCTGCTTCCTTCTCGTTAGTGATTTCCGCCTTGCGGTCAGTCGCTGCCTTCAAAAGGCGCTTGTCCTTGCGCAGGTGGACCGGGATCGTTAGCCAAGCGGCTTCCAGTTCTTGCACGGTGCTGGCCGTGCCGATGGCTTCCTGCGCCTTCGCCGCTGCTTTGGCGTCTTCCTCTGCCGCATTATCGGTGGCGCGACTGTTGTCCTTGCTGTCGGGATCGTCGGTGCTGTCATCAATCGCGAACAGCCCGCACAGCGCGTATTTCCGCGCGTAGGATGAGCAGGCCCCCGTGATCTGGGCATCATCCATGCCCTTCTTCGCCAGAGCGTGCATGGCCGCGCCTTGGGCCTCGGCGATGATGTTGCCGCCGTGGTGCAGCTTGACGGTCGCGGTCAGGAACAGCCGATCACCGATCAGGGTGATGGCGTCGGACATGGTGAGCGAGACGCCTTCGGGCTGCACTTCCTTGAATGCGCGAAGGATGCTTTCGGCGTTGCGGTAGTTGTAGCCGCCGAACTTGTTTTCCTTGTCCTTGGGGGCTTTGAGGCCGCGCTGGATGGTGGCGAGAATGTCGGTCACGGGATCACCTGTTGGTCATGTTCGGCGCAGGCTTGCGCGATGCCGTCACGGATCGCCTGCGAAATCCAGAGGGGGCAGAACTCCCGGCGCGCAGCCATTTCGGCGGTGATCCGGTCGAAGATGCAGCCGCGAATGTGCGTGGGCGTCGGATGGTCGAGACCCGAGACGGCTTTGAAAGCGCGGGGCTTGATTTCAGCGCGGGCGTTCATTCACCCCTCCCTTGCAGGTTGATCATGGTGCTGGTCATCCAGTAGACCGCGGCATAGGCGGCGATGATGACGGCGATGGCGGAGAGGATGCAGGTCATCACATTGCTCCGATCAGCACATAGGCGATCATGCCGAGCGCGAAGGACGCGCTGGCGAGGACGGCGGCGGTGCCAAGCACGGCCTCGGTCAGGATCGAGCGGAGGCGGCGCTTCACGGCGGACGGCTGGTTCATGCACCACGCATGGCGGCGCTCGGCGGCGCGCATCACCAGCAGGCGGGCCTCGGCCTCGACCTGCTCATGCGCGTTGCCGTTTTCCATGAGGAATTCGCAGCACTCCTGGACGAACTCGGAGCGGTGCAGATCGGCCTCGCGCATCACGTCGCGGGCAACCCGGAGGTGGTGAGCCACGATGTGCAGCGGCTCAACGGGGCGGTAATCGTGCAGGTAGGTGACGGCGTTCATGGCGTGTCTCCGGTGTCTGGAATGCCCCCGGCGTGGGTGATTGCTGGAAACGCCGGGGGCGAAGCGCGGGCCGGGATGGCTACCGTCATTCCCGCGCTGTGCTGTTCAAAAGGCCCCCGGCCGCGTCTTGGGGATTGGCCGGGGGCAAGTTCCGCGCGGATCAGGTGGGCGAACCAATCACAGTCCGGGCGGCGGCAGATGCAGGAGCTGGACAGCCCCTGCGGCAGTAACTCAGGCTCCGTGCAGGTCCTCCATGGACCGGCCGCGGTGAT
>JAUPVD010000420.1 GCA_030917225.1 Pseudomonadota bacterium | reverse complement strand
GGGTATCTCGTTCATCCTCCTCGCCCTTTCCGGCCTGGCCTTCTTCCACCCGGCGTTCTTTCCGCTGACGCAACTGTTCGGCGGGGGTACCTGGGCGCGCATCCTGCACCCGTACATCGGCGTCTTCATGGCCTTCTTCTTCGTCCTCCTGTTCCTGCGTTTCCACAAGCTGAACAAGATGACGGACGCCGACCGCGAATGGCTGTCGCGCGCGAAGGAAATGATCGACGGTGACGACCACAACATGCCGGAAGCCGGGAAGTACAACGGCGGCCAGAAGATGATGTTCTGGTGGATGACGATCTGCATGGTGCTGATGACCGTTTCGGGCATCTTCATCTGGAAGGCACAGTTCACCGTGCCGGTGGATCTCGCCCGCTTCGGCGCGGTGGTTCATGCCGCTGTCGGCGCCATCATGATCGCCATGATCATCGTGCATGTGTATGCCGCGATCTGGACCCGGGGCACCATCCGCGCCATGTGGTACGGCACGGTCACCCGCGCCTGGGCTAAGCAGCATCACCGCGCCTGGTATCGTCAGATGACCGGCAAGTAATCCGGTCTTGTGTTTGAAGCAACCCGCGGCGATACTCGTCGCGGGTTCTTTTTTTGTTGAGAGCATGGAAACCAAACCGATCACCTTCAATCCGCCGACCGAAGAAGCACCGAGCGTTCTGCTGCCGCAAATCGCCAGCCTGTTTTCCGATCGAGCGGCACGCTTTTCCCTTCTTGCCAATGAACACAGCCTCGCAGAATGGCTGCACTTTCTTGGCCTGATCACGCAGGCACAGGCCGTCGCGCTGCAACAGCTTCCCGATCTCGCCCTGCCGCCGGCAGAGGCCATCGAGCAGGCACTGGCCCACGGCATGCCCCCGCTCAATGCCAGCGCCATCGAGCGCCCCGCCGCCTGGCACGGTGCTCTGCATACGATCATCGACACGATGCTGCCCGAGGTGCCGGAAGTCGCCCGCAGCATCCTGACAAAACTCAGGGCAGAACCGGCCGAACGGCTCGAACAACTCGCCGACATCCTGCTCAAGGACACTCCCGGTGTTGCCAGTTCGGGCGAACTGCCGATCGTTGCTGCCGCGCTGCAGGTCGTCTGGACAGCCATGGCGGCCCAACTCGATGCCAGCAAGCTGAAGCCGCTGGAAACCACCAGTCTGTGTCCATGCTGTGGCAGCCCTGCCGTGTCCAGCATCATTCGCCTGTCGTCGAGCGTGAACAACCTGCGCTACCTGCACTGTTCGCTGTGCAACAGCGAATGGAACGCGCCGCGCGCCGTTTGCACCAACTGCGGCAGCGACAAGCACCTCGCCCTGCACCAGCTGGAAGACGAAGGCGAGAACGGAAAACCGGCAGAAGCTGCGCTGATGCGGGCCGAGACCTGCGACGTCTGTCACAGCTACCTGAAGATCGCCTATCAGGAGAAGGACCCGCATGTGGATCCCGTCGCCGATGACCTGGCCACACTGTCGCTCGACATCCTGGCCGACGAATCCGGTTATGCGCGCAGCGGTCCCAATCTGCTTCTGGTAAACGCCGCCAGCGACGAATAGACTTCCTTCAATTTCTTTCTGCCCGGTCCGGGTGAAAGCCATGACAACACACACCCTCTCGCAACTTCCTTCCGTCGATCGCCTGCTGGCCCTGCCAGCCCTCGTGGCCGCCATCGCCGACCACGGACGCCAGCCGATCACCGACTGTACCCGCGCCGAACTGGCCGCCGCCCGCGAACTGGTTCGCGCTGGCCACCCGCCGCCCGGCCCCGAGACACTGGCGGCAAGCATCGTCGAACGCGCCGACAAACTCGCCCGGCCGAATCTGCGCCCGGTGTTCAACCTCTCCGGCACCGTACTGCACACCAATCTCGGCCGCGCACTGCTGGCCAGAGAAGCCGTCGAGGCGATGACCGTCGCCGCCACCTCGCCCTGTGCGCTCGAATACGATATCGCTGACGGTGGGCGGGGCGACCGCGACTCGCTGGTCGAGCCGCTGCTCGCCGAAATCATGGCCGCTTCGATGGGCGAGAAGGCAAAAGAGTTCGCCGCCACCATCGTCAACAACAACGCCGCTGCCGTGCTGCTGGCGCTCGATACGCTGGTCAAGGGCAAGGAGGCCATCGTCTCACGCGGCGAACTGGTCGAAATCGGCGGCGCCTTCCGCGTGCCGGACATCATGCGCCGCGCCGGTGCCAGGCTGGTCGAGATCGGCACCACCAACCGCACGCACGCCAAGGACTACGCCGAGGCGATCACGGCGAAAACGGCGCTGCTGATGAAGGTGCATACCTCGAACTACGCCGTTGTCGGTTTCACCAAAGTGGTCGACGAAGCCGAGATCGCCGCCATCGCGCACGAGCATGGCCTGCCCTTCATGGTCGACCTCGGCAGTGGCACATTGACTGACTTCGCGCGCTGGAACCTGCCCAAGGAACCGACGCCGCAGGACTCGCTCGCCGCCGGTGCCGACCTCGTCACCTTCTCCGGCGACAAGCTGCTCGGTGGCCCGCAGGCCGGCATCATCGTCGGCCGCAAGGATCTGATCGCCAGGATCAAGAAGAATCCACTCAAGCGTGCGCTGCGTGTCGGCAAGATCACGCTGGCCGCGC
>JAUPVD010000419.1 GCA_030917225.1 Pseudomonadota bacterium | reverse complement strand
GCCATGATTCCTGAATCCTTCATTCAGGACCTGCTGCATCGGGTCGACATCGTCGACCTGATCGACGCCCATGTGCCGCTCAAGAAGGCCGGCGCCAACTACGCCGCCTGCTGCCCCTTCCACAACGAAAAATCCCCCTCCTTCACCGTCAGCCCGCAAAAGCAGTTTTATCACTGCTTCGGCTGCGGCGCGCACGGCACGGCCATCGGCTTCATGATGGAATACTCCGGCATGGGTTTCATCGATGCCGTGAAGGATCTGGCCAGCCGTGCCGGCATGCAGGTACCGGAACAGGAAGGCCGCCGCCGCGAAGGCATCAGCGACGGGCCGCGCACGGTCGAACTGGCCGAAGTCATGGCCAAGGCCGCCGCCTATTACCGCGAACAGCTGAAGGGCTCGCCCAAGGCCATCGACTACCTCAAGCGCCGTGGCTTGACCGGCGAAGTCTGCGCCAAATTCGGGATCGGCTACGCACCGGATGGCTGGCAGAATCTGGAAGCGATCTTTCCGAACTACAACGCTGCAGAGTTGCTCGCCGCCGGCCTGGTCATCGAGAACGATCAGGGCCGACGCTACGACCGTTTCCGTGACCGCGTCATGTTCCCGATCATCAACCCCAAGGGCGAAGTCATCGCCTTCGGTGGTCGCGTGCTCGACGCGGGCGAACCGAAGTACCTGAACTCCCCCGAGACACCGCTGTTCGAGAAGGGACGGGAGCTTTACGGACTGCCACAGGCGCGCGCCGCGCTGCGCGATACCGACACGGCCATCGTCGTCGAAGGCTACATGGACGTCGTTGCCCTCGCCCAGCACGGTGTCGGCAATGCGCTGGCGACGCTGGGCACAGCCACTACCGCCATCCACGTACAGAAACTGCTGCGCCAGGTCGACCGTATCGTCTTTTGCTTCGACGGCGACAACGCCGGCCGCAAGGCTGCGTGGCGCGCGTTGGAAAACAGCCTGGAAGCCCTCCCTGACCAGAAAACCATCGGCTTCGTCTTTCTGCCGGAGACGCACGACCCCGACAGCTACGTGCGCGAGTTCGGCAAGGATGACTTCAACCGCATGATTGCGCAGGCGACACCACTCTCCGATTTCCTGCTGCGCGAACTGGGCAGCCATTGCGACCTGACCAGCGCAGAAGGCAAGGCCAAGCTGGTGGCCGAAGCCAAGCCCCTGCTGCAACGGTTGCAAACCCCCTTGCTGCGCCTGCAACTGGTCAAGCGCCTAGTCGAGATCAGCGGCTTCTCCCAGCCCGAAGTGGAGCGCCTGTGCGAACTGCGCTCCATCGCCCCGCCGGCACCTGCCCGCGCGCCCCGCCAGTCGCCTGCTGCCAGCTTCATGAAGAAGCTGATTCGGTTGATTCTGCAAAAGCCGGAGTTGGCCCTGCGCCTACCGCTTGAGGCGCTGCCATCGGACGTTGCCGAAACACGCATACTGCGTCGCCTGGTGACCCTGGTGCGCGAAGCCGGCCAGCCAACGCCCGGCTACGCCGCACTACTCGAACGCATGCGCGGCGAAGCAATCGAAGGCGATGATCTGGTGCTCAGGAACGCAGCCTCGGACCTGATGCACGAACCATTCGCCGAAGACGAGCTCGAATCTGAATTCGCCGGCACTTTGGCGAAATTCGCCCGTGATGCCCAGAAAGATGAAATCGAGGCTCTACAGGCCAAGGCCAAGGCCTTGGGCATGGCGGGCCTTTCCTCCGACGAAAAGACCCGTTACGTGGCGCTGCTGACTGCCCGTGGAAACAACAACAGTTCCCCCGGCAGTCAGGGCTAAAAAGCAAGCTAAGTTGTGATATAATTTGGGGTTTTTCCAACCCAACACCGGGAAATTGGACATGGCAAACGCAAAAGCCAAAACACCTGCCGTCGGCACCAAGGCCAAAACATCCAAGGCCAAGGAACGAGCCGCCGAGCTGCTGGCGCAAGCCGGCAACGCACCGTCGCCGGTTGATGCAGAGACGCGCAAGACGCGCCTGAAAAATCTGATCAAGCTCGGCAAGGAGCGCGGCTACCTGACGTACGCCGAAATCAACGACCACCTGCCGGACGACGTTGTCGACGCCGAACAGATCGAGTCGATCATCAGCACCTTCAACGACATGCAGATTCAGGTCTTCGACGAGGCTCCGGCCGCTGAAGACCTGCTGATGTCGGATGCAGCACCGACGGTTGCCGATGAGGAAGAGGTGGAAGAGGAAGCCGAACAGGCCCTGTCGACCGTCGACTCCGAATTCGGCCGCACCACCGACCCGGTGCGCATGTACATGCGCGAAATGGGTTCGGTCGAGCTGCTGACGCGCGAGGGCGAAATCGAAATCGCCAAGCGCATCGAAGACGGCCTCAAGCACATGATCATCGCCATCTCGGCTTGCCCGACGACGATCGTGGACATCCTCGACTCCGTCGCCAAGATCGAGAGAGACGAGATGCGCATCGATGAACTCATCGATGGCCTGATCGACCCGAACGCCGCCAGCGAAGAAGAACTTGCCGCCGAAGCGCAGGCGCTTGAAGAAGAAGCTGAAGCCGAAGATGAAGACGACGGCGATGACGGCGGCGCAGCTGCTTCGGCCTCGCTGCTGCAACTCAAGGTCGACGCCCTCGAGCGCTTCGCCGTGCTCAAGGCCCTGTTCACCAAGGCGCATTCGGCGCTGGTCAAGAAGGGCTCGCAGGACAAGACCTACCTCAAGCTGCAGCAGCAGATTTCCGAAGAGCTGATGTACATCCGCTTCACCTCGAAAACCATCGAGCGCCTGTGTGACGGTGTCCGTGGCATGGTCGAGTCGGCCCGTGGCTGCGAGCGCAAGATCCAGCAGATCTGCGTCGACAAGGTGCGCATGCCGCGCCCGCACTTCATCAAGGTCTTCCCCGGCAACGAGATGAATCTCGACTGGGCGGACGCCGAAATTGCCAGCAGCCAGCGCACCTACGCCCAGACCCTGACGCGCAACGCCCCGGCGATCAAGGAACAGCAACAGAAGCTGATCAACCTGCAGAACCACATCGGTATCCCGCTCAAGGAGCTGAAGGACATCAACAAGCAGATGTCCACCGGCGAAGCCAAGGCCCGCCGTGCCAAGCGCGAGATGACCGAAGCCAACCTGCGCCTGGTGATCTCCATCGCCAAGAAATACACCAACCGTGGCCTGCAGTTCCTCGACCTGATCCAGGAAGGCAACATCGGCCTGATGAAGGCAGTGGACAAGTTCGAATACCGCCGCGGATACAAGTTCTCGACTTACGCCACATGGTGGATCCGCCAGGCCATCACCCGTTCGATCGCCGATCAGGCACGCACCATCCGCATCCCGGTGCACATGATCGAAACGATCAACAAGATGAACCGCATC
>JAUPVD010000418.1 GCA_030917225.1 Pseudomonadota bacterium | reverse complement strand
TCGAGAAGATGACCTGGTCGATCCGCTGGGGCGGCGACACGGTGATGGAACTGTCCACCGGCAAGAACATCCACGAAACCCGTGAGAGGATCATCCGCAACAGCCCGGTCGCCATCGGCACCGTGCCGATCTATCAGGCGCTGGAAAAGGTCAACGGCAAGGCCGAGGACCTGACCTGGGAAATCTTCCGCGACACGCTGATCGAACAGGCCGAGCAGGGCGTCGACTACTTCACCATCCACGCCGGCGTGCTGCTGCGCTACGTGCCGATGACCGCCAAGCGGCTGACCGGCATCGTCTCGCGCGGCGGTTCGATCATGGCCAAGTGGTGCCTGGCGCACCACAAGGAAAGCTTCCTGTACACGCACTTCGAGGACATCTGCGAAATCATGAAGGCCTATGACGTGGCCTTCTCGCTCGGCGACGGCCTCCGTCCCGGCTCGATCTACGATGCCAACGACGAAGCGCAACTCGGCGAACTCGAAACGCTGGGGGAGCTGACCGATATCGCCTGGAAACACGACGTGCAGGTGATGATCGAGGGCCCTGGCCATGTGCCGATGCACATGATCAAGGAGAACATGGATCTGCAGCTCAAGTACTGCAAGGAAGCGCCGTTCTACACCCTCGGTCCGCTGACCACCGACATCGCCCCCGGCTACGACCACATCACCAGCGGCATCGGCGCCGCCATGATCGGCTGGTACGGCACGGCCATGCTCTGCTACGTGACGCCGAAGGAACACTTGGGCCTGCCGGACAAGGATGACGTCAAGGAAGGCATCATCACCTACAAGCTCGCCGCCCACGCCGCCGACCTGGCCAAGGGCCACCCCGGCGCGCAGATCCGCGACAATGCGCTGTCCAAGGCACGCTTCGAGTTCCGCTGGGACGACCAGTTCAATCTCGGCCTCGACCCGGACAAGGCGCGCGAATTCCACGACGAGACCCTGCCCAAGGAATCGGCCAAGGTCGCCCACTTCTGCTCAATGTGTGGCCCGCACTTCTGCTCGATGAAGATCACCCAGGACGTTCGGGATTTCGCCGAGCAACAGGGGATCGACGAAGCCGCAGCACTGCAAAAAGGAATGGAAACCAAGGCCGTGGAATTTGTGAAAGCCGGTGCCGAGGTTTACCGTAAGATTTGAACCATTAACCACGGGCTCCCTGCAATGATCTCAGCCGAAGTCCTGCAACATGCGATCGATCTGGTTGCCGCTGATGGCAAGCCGACGCGCATCGTGTTGTTTGGTTCGCATGCCCGCGGCGATGCCCGCGATGACTCGGACATCGACCTGCTGGTCATTGAAAACGAGGTCGAAGACCGCGCGCGCGAAATGGTTCGTTTGCGCCGGCTGCTCCGCCCACTGCGCGTCCCGGCCGATATCCTCGTCTATTCCGAAGAGGAAGTTGAGCGCTGGGGACACCAACCGGGTTCCGTGCTCTACTGGGCACTGCGCGAAGGGAAGGTTGTACATGGCTGAAGCCTCGGTAGCGCGACTCCTGCTCGATCTTGAGCGCAGCGAGCTTTCGTCCCTCATAGCCAAGGTGCTCGACTGGGCACGCGCCCACCAGTAGACGGACCAACTCCCGCTCATGGACTGCCGCCCCGGCTGCGCCGCCTGCTGCATCGCGCCCTCCATCGCCACCCCGATGCCGGGGCACCCGCAGGGCAAACCAGCCGGGGTGCCTTGCGCCAACCTGATGGCAGACCTGCGCTGTGCGCTTTGGCAAAAACCCGAGCGCCCGGCCTGCTGCAGCGGATTGCAGCCCTCGGTGGAAATGTGCGGCGACTCGCGCGAGCAGGCATTGCGCTGGCTGGGCGTGCTGGAAGAGGCTACTCGCCCCTGATGACCAACAACCTGAACTCTGAAAGACGCTCTTGGAACCGATCCTCCTGCTCAAAGCCCTGATCCTCGGACTCGTCGAAGGCTTTACCGAATTCCTGCCGATTTCCTCGACCGGTCACCTGATCCTTGCCGGTGATCTGCTCGACTTCAACGATGATCGCGGCAAGCTGTTCGAGATTGTCATCCAGTCCGGCGCCATCCTCGCTGTCTGCTGGGAATACCGGGTCAGGATTGCCAGCGTACTTGGCGGGCTAACCAAGGAACGTGCCGCCCAGCGCTTCACCCTCAACCTGTTCGTCGCCTTCCTGCCGCTGGCCGTGCTCGGCCTGCTCTTCGGCAAGGCCATCAAGGCCCACCTGTTCAACCCGATCGCCGTGGCCACCACCTTCATTCTCGGCGGCTTCATCATCCTCTGGGCGGAGAAGCGCGAGCACCGCATCCGCTTCGAGACAGTCGACGAACTGGGCGTCGTCGATGCCTTCAAGCTCGGGCTGGCGCAAGCGCTGGCACTGATCCCGGGCACCTCGCGCTCCGGTGCAACGATCATCGGCGGCCTGTTCTTCGGCCTGTCGCGCAAGGCGGCGACCGAGTTTTCCTTCTTCCTGGCCATCCCGACGCTGGGCGCGGCGACGGCTTACCAACTCTACAAGG
>JAUPVD010000417.1 GCA_030917225.1 Pseudomonadota bacterium | reverse complement strand
TTCCTCGAATTCATGTCGCCCAACCTTGGCGACTGCGCGCGAGCGCTGGTTCAGGAAGGCTATACCGCGATCAGCATCGTGCCGATGTTCGTTGCCCAGGGGGGGCATCTCAAGAATGACGTGCCGGTGCTGATGGACGAGCTGCGCAATGCGCATCCCGAGGTGCGCTTTGTGCTCAGCCCGCCGGTGGGGGAGGCCGAGCCCATTGTCCAGGCCATGGCCGCCTACGCCCTCGGGCTGGCAAACAGTTTTTGATTATCATCAAGGACTAATGCTGCTGCCGGGACAACACTGAACCCCATGAAACGTTGCCCCGCCCTTCAGGATCTTTCCCGCGAGCATCACACCGCGCTGACCTTTGCGCTTCAACTCAAGCGCGTGGCCGGTAGCGGTGACGAAGTGCAGATTGATGCGGCCTGCGAGCGTGCGCGAAAAGTGTTCGAGGACGAGTTGCTCCCACACTTCCGCGAAGAAGAGCAGTGCCTGTTGCCGCGCATGGAGTCTGCCGGCGCCTGCGCCATTGTGGCGCGTACCCTCATTGAACATCGTGCCCTGCATCGTCTGGCACGCGAACTGGAAATTCCCGACGGCGAAATGCTGTTGCGCTTTGCCGAGCTGCTGACCGCGCACGTGCGTTTCGAAGAACGCGAACTCTTTCCCGAAGCCGAAACCTTGATTGGCGCCGAAACACTGGCGCGAGTCATGCGCCGTCAGCCAGCCGCTGCCTGAAGCGCTTCACTCCGGCCCACCCGGGCTGCTGCAGTTCCAACACTTCCCTTGCTGTTTTTTCTGGCCAACTCCGTGCGCATGCACCAGGTTGCTGCACTGCAATAGTGCAATTTGCATATAAATCATGCCGTGATTCAAGTATTCAAGTTGTTGATTGCAAGTCTTTAATACCGTTTTTTCCGATCTGGCACGGTGGTTGCGATAGTGGGTGTGTCAAGCACCCCAACCAGAAAGGAAAACATCATGGACAAGAAGGACGATCTCCTCACCCGTCGCGGTTTCGTCAAGGCCGCCGCCAGCGCTTCGCTTCTCAGCATGTTCCCCGGTTTGAATGCTTCTGCATGGGCGCAGGGCTCGGATGCGCCGGAAAAACCCGAGGTCCGGATCGGTTTCATTCCGCTGACCGACTGCGCCTCGGTGGTGATGGCCGCAGCCAAGGGCTTCGACAAGAAGTACGGCCTCAAGATCGTGCCGACCAAGGAAGCCAGCTGGGCCAGCGTGCGCGACAAGCTGGTCAACGGCGAGCTTGATGCCGCCCACGTTTTGTATGGCCTGATCTACGGCGTGCAGCTGGGTATCGGCGGCCCGAAGAAGGACATGTCGGTGCTGATGGGCCTGAACCACAACGGCCAGGCAATCACGCTGGCCAACAAGCTGAAGGACGCTGGTGCCACCGACGGTGCCAGCCTGAAGAAGCTGATTACCGCCAAGCCCGGCGAATATACCTTCGCGCAGACCTTCCCGACGGGTACGCACGCGATGTGGCTGTACTACTGGCTGGCGGCACACGACATCAACCCGTTCAAGGACGTGAAGACGATTGTCGTGCCGCCGCCGCAGATGGTGGCCAACATGCGCGTCGGCAACATGGATGGCTTCTGCGTCGGCGAGCCGTGGAACAACCGCGCCATCATCGACAAGATCGGCTTTACCGCAGCGACGACGCAGGACATCTGGACCGACCACCCGGAGAAGGTGCTCGGCACTACCGCCGAGTTTGTCGCCAAATATCCGAAGACTGCGCTGGCCATGATGTGCGCGATCATCGAAGCCGGCCGCTGGATCGACGCCTCGCTCGCCAACCGCCGCGAGACGGCCGAGACGATCGCCCAGAAGGCCTACGTCAACACCGACACCGACGTCATCCTCGAACGCATGCTCGGCCGTTACTCGAACGGCTTAGGCAAGAGCTGGGACGACAAGAACCACCTGAAGTTCTTCAACGACGGCCAGGTGAACTTCCCCTACGTCTCGGACGGCATGTGGTTCCTGACGCAGCACAGGCGCTGGGGGCTGTTGAAGGACGACCCGGATTACCTCGCCGTGGCGAAGAAGGTGAACCAGGTCGATCTCTACAGGCAGGCGGCCGCTCGTGTCGGCGTCAGCGTGCCGAAGAGCGACATGCGCAGCAGCAAGATGATCGACGGCGTGGTCTGGGACGGCAAGGACCCGAAGAAGTACGCCGCCGGTTTCAAGGTCAAGGTCTAGGAGAGCGATGATGACTACGCTGACAATCGACAAGCTCGCACCGCTTGCTGCAGCCGCTAACGAAGCGCCGCCCCGTTCGGCGCCGGCGATGACGGTGGCGCCTGCGGTGGGCAAGAGCGAGGAGGTGGCCGCCGTGGTGGCTGCCGCTCCAGAGAAGGTCGCCAAGGCGCCGGTACCCCCGAAGGCGCCGGGCCGTGGCAGCGAGCTGGTGAATGCGATCGCACGGGCGGTGCTGCCGCCGCTGATCGGTATCGCGGTGATGATCGGCATCTGGTACCTCGCCACGCTGTCGGCGGGCGGCAGCCTGCCGGGGCCGGTGCAGACCTGGCACGCAGCGGTGAAGCTGTTCTCTGACCCCTTCTACTCGAACGGGCCAAACGACCAGGGCATCGGCTGGAACGTGCTCTCGTCGCTCCA
>JAUPVD010000416.1 GCA_030917225.1 Pseudomonadota bacterium | reverse complement strand
CGGGTGTCCGCTTCCACGTCCTCGCTCGGGAAATTTTCCCATGCCTCGCCGAACTCGACCAGATAGCCCTCGCCGCCCGGCAGCATGCGTGTCACACAGGGAACCACGGCGGCATCGGCCAGGCGCGAGAGACGCGACAGGCCGGTGATGGTCGAGGCTGGTACACCGAAGAAGGGCACGAAGATCGCGTCCTTGGTGCGGAAATCCATGTCCGGCAGGTAATAGAAGGGGCGGCCGGACTTCATTGCCTTGACACTGGCACGCGGGCCGTCGCGCCGCGACAGCAGTTGCTGGTCGCCAAAACGGCTGCGGCCAGCCAGCAGCAGGCGGTTGAAGACAGGGCTGCTTTGCTCGGCGTAGATGCTGACGATGTCGAAACGCATGGTGACCGCCACGCCGCCGGCATCGAGCCCGACGAAATGCGGCGCCAGCAGCATTAGCGGCTTACCGGCGTCGCGTAGTGCCTGTACCTTTTCCTCGCCGCTGACGCGGATCAGGCGCATCAGGCGTTCGCGCGAGGCCCACCAGAACAGGCTGCGCTCCAGCATGCTGCGACCAAGAACCTTGAAGTGTTCCCGGGCCAGGGTTTCGCGCGCTACGGCATCGCGCTCCGGAAAACACAAAGCCAGGTTTACTTGCACGATATGCCGTCGGTTTTTGGCGAAGTGATAGAGCACCAGGCCAAGGCCGCGCCCGAGCGCTGCCAGCAGCGGCAAGGGCAGGAAATGGAGCAGCCAGAGGAGGGCGACGGCGGCGCGGGAAAACATGCTCGGCGAGATAGAGGGCGGGTTCGGCAGGTTTCGGGAGAGGCCGAAGTATCTCCGGCATCGCTGCCGGGGTCAAACCGACGGGGCGAGCCCTCTGTTGAGGATTGCCCTGCCGGCGGGTGGCACGGATAATTCCGCAGTTGCCAAAGAAAGACTCGTCATCTCCATGGAAATCCAGCCCGTCCGCGCCGCCGATGTCGAGGCTATCGCTGCGCTTGCCCGCGAAATCTGGCAGTCGGCCTATGCGGGAATCATCAGCCAGGCGCAGATCGACTACATGCTCGGGCAGCGCTACAACGCGCCGCGCCTGCTGGAAGAACTGGAAAAGCCCGGCTACTGGTGGGATCAGGCCTTTATCGACGGCACTCGCGCGGGTTTTTCTTCCGGCTACCTGACGGGTGTGGTCGGCGAGATCAAGCTGGACAAGGTCTATGTGCATCCAGCGCACCAGCGCAGTGGTGTCGGTGGTGCGCTGATCGAGCGGGTGGCTGCGCATGGCCGGGCCGCCGGCTGCGATACGCTGATCCTGGCCGTCAACAAACAGAACGCCAAGGCCATCGCGGCCTATGAAAAACGGGGTTTTTCGGTGCGCGAGGCGGTTCGTGTCGATATCGGCGGCGGATTTGTCATGGACGACTTTATAATGGCCCGATCCATTGCGCAGTGAGCCGCGACGCAGCCATGAAACTCAAGTTCTCCAAAATGCACGGTTTGGGCAACGACTTCGTCGTTCTTGATGGCGTTCGCCAGTCCGTCGAGCTTTCGCCGCAGCAGCTCCGGTCTTTGGCTGACCGCCACTTCGGCGTCGGCTGCGACCAGATCCTGCTTGTCGAGCCGGCGACGCAGCCGGGTGTCGATTTCCGTTACCGCATCTTCAACGCCGACGGTGGCGAAGTTGAGCAGTGCGGCAATGGCGCCCGCTGTTTCGTGCGTTTCGTGCATGATCAGGGGCTGACCGACAAAGCCGAGATTCGCGTCGAGACGATGAGCGGCGTGATCGGACCGCGCCTCGAAGCCAATGGCCTGGTTACAGTCGACATGGGCGTGCCGGTGTTCGAACCCGAGCGCATCCCCTTCGTCAGCCCTTCTACCGCTGTCGTGCAGCCGCTGATGGTAGGCGACCGGGAAATCATGATTACGGCCGTCTCGATGGGTAACCCGCACGCCGTGCAGGTAGTGGCTGATGTCGATGCCGCGCCAGTTATCAGCGAAGGACCGCGCATCGAGTCGCATCCACGCTTTCCGCAGCGCGTCAATGCTGGGTACCTGCAGGTGATCGACCGTCATTCCATCCGTCTGCGGGTTTTCGAGCGCGGTGCCGGCGAGACCCTGGCTTGTGGTACGGGCGCCTGTGCGGCAGTCGTGGCGGGTATCAGCCGCGGCCTGGTCGACTCGCCGGTGCGGGTCGAGACGCGCGGCGGTGAACTGAATATCGCCTGGGGTGGGGCGGGGGAGCCGGTGCTGATGACCGGCCCGGCAGTGACAGTATTTTCCGGAGAAATCGAGTTATGAGAGCTGATGAAGTCGCGCATTACCTGCAGAACAACCCGCAATTCTTCGAGCAGTACGCCGATCTGATGGCCCAGATTGCCATCCCGCATCCGCACGGCGGCCGCGCGATCTCGATCACCGAGCGGCAAATGCTAACCCTGCGCGACAAGAACCGCCAGCTTGAAGCCAAGCTGGGCGAGCTGATCGGTTTCGGTGAAGAGAACGATGCGATCAGCGAGAAGATGCAGCGCCTCGCCGTCGCACTGATTACGGCCTATACCTTCCCGGCTGTAATGCATACGCTGGGCTATCACCTCAAGGAAGACTTCGCGGTGCCGCAGGTGGCAGTGCGCCTGTGGAGCCTGCCGGCCGGCGAGCTGGATGGCCTGCCGGAGTTCGCCGGAGTCAGCGAGGAACTGCAGGTTTTTGCCGAGACGCTGACACATCCTTTCTGCGGTTCGACGTCCGGGTTCGAGACCTCGACCTGGTTCGGGGAAGCTTCGACCAACATCCGCTCGCAGGCACTGATCGCCCTGCGTGCCGGCGGCGGCACCATCGGCATGATTGCGCTCGGCGCCTACGACATGGAACGCTTTTACGCCGGCATGGGCACCATCTACCTGGAACGCCTCGGCGACATGGCTTCGGCAGCCATCGCCCGGACCCTCGGCACGGCCTGACCATACTGAAATGAGCGCCCCGGCCGGGCACGTCGATACCCCTGTCGATGCCTGGCTGGCCGAACTGGCCGGTCAGCGCCGGCAGTCAGCGCATACCATCGCCGCCTATCGGCGTGACCTCGCTCTGCTCGTCGAACTTGCCGGCAATGCCAATACCCCGTTTTCTACGCTGCAAGCCCACCATATCCGTCGTTTCGTGGCGCAACTGCATGCCCGAGGTCTCGCCGGACGCTCCCTGGCACGCGTTCTCTCGGCCTGGCGCGGCTTCTATCGCTGGCTCGGCCTGCGTGGCGAGTCTGCGCACAATCCGGTCGAAGGCGTGCGACCACCGAAAAGCCCAAAGGCCCTGCCGCACGCGCTGTCTCCCGATGAGGCCAATGCGCTGCTGGCGCCGGCAGGCGATGACCTGCTGGCCTTGCGCGACCAGGCCATATTCGAACTCTTCTACTCTTCCGGCCTGCGTCTCGCGGAACTGGATGGGTTGAATATCGATTGCCTTGCCGACATCGCCGCCGGAGAAGTGCGCGTACTCGGCAAGCGCAACAAGACCCGTATCGTGCCGGTCGGTACCAAGGCGCGTGAGGCTCTGGCTGCCTGGGCCGCCCGGCGCGGCGAGATTGCCAAGGCCGATGAGCCGGCGCTGTTCGTCGGGCGCAACGGCGTCCGACTCTCGGCACGCGCAATTCAGGCACGGCTGAAAAGGCGAGCGCTGCTGCTCGGCTTGCCGACCCATGTGCATCCGCACATGCTGCGCCATTCCTTTGCCTCTCATGTGCTGCAATCTTCCGGTGATTTGCGGGCCGTGCAGGAGATGCTTGGTCACGCCAGCATTGCCTCGACGCAGGTCTATACGCACCTCGATTTCCAGCATCTCGCCAAGGTGTACGACGCGGCGCATCCGAGGGCGAAAAAGAAGGGTTGATCAGGCGCACCCCAGGAGTACTTGAGCCATGGGCCCCTTCGCTTCACAAAGCGCGATACGTTTTGCTCAGGCGCACCCCAGGAGTACTTGTTCGCGATGTGCGTCGCACATCGCTCAGGCGTCTTCGCCGAGGACCAGTCGCTCGCCTTCGAAGCGGTAGGCGGGAATCACCAGGTTGGCAAGTGCCGGGCCGACCTTGAAGACGCGGCCGGCGAGGTCGTATTTCGAGGTGTGGCAGGGGCAGAGGAAATGGTCGCCGTTGAGCGCCGGCGCGCAGCCCTGGTGGGTGCACAGGCCGATGGCGACAAAGAGTTCAGGGCGCAGCGAGCGGT
>JAUPVD010000415.1 GCA_030917225.1 Pseudomonadota bacterium | reverse complement strand
TGCAATCACCCAAAACGAACGCAACGCACTGACCCGCGCCGTGCTGGAAATTGACGTCAACAACCACGCCGGTGTGATGAGCCATGTGGTCGGCCTCTTCTCGCGCCGTGCCTACAACGTTGAAGGCATTCTGGTCATGCCGGTGGGCGGTGGCGACACCAGCCGCATCTGGCTGATGGTGAATGAGGACGTGCGCTTGCCGCAGATGATCAAGCAGGTGGAAAAGCTCGAAGACGTGCTGGCCGTGCGCCGCCATGGTGCCGACCACGCGGTGTTCGAGCGGATGGAGGAGTTTTTCCGCGCCTAGCCGATGTCGTCATTCCGGTCCTTCGACAAACTCAGGACAGGCCGGCCTCGGGCCGAGCCGGAATCCGGATCGTGCGTCCAGCAATACTGCACTGGATCCCGGCGTGCGCCGGGATGACGGGGAGTCAGGAAACTGACTGGCGCAGGGCGTCCAGCAGCACCTCGGGTGGCTGGGCGCCTGAAACCGCCAGCTTGCCGTTGAAGATGAAGAAGGGCACGCCACTGATGCCCATCTGGAGGATGCGCGCTTCCTGCGCCAGTACGGCCTCGGCTTCGGCATCGCTGTGCAACCAGGCCAGTACCTCGGCGCGATCGTCGCCGCATTGCGCTGCCAGATCGGCCAGCACGGCCGGGTCGCCGATGAAGCGGCCAGTGCAGAAACCGGCGGCGAAGATGGCCTCCACCAACGCCTCCGTCGCACCGCCCTGTTGCTGAAAGCGATGAATCAACCGATGCGCCGCCAGCGTGTTGGCACGCAGGGCAATCTTCTCGAATTCAAAGGCAATGCCTGCCCGCTGCCCGGCATCGCGCACGCTTGCCCAGATGCCGGCGAGCGCTTCCGGGCCGCCAAACTTCTTTTCCAGAAACGGCCGGTAAGGCTCGCCCTCGGGTGGTGTGTCCGGGTTCAGGAAAAACGGTAGCCAGCGCAGCGCAACCGGCTGCCCGAACTGCGCCAGCGCCGCCTCCAGATGCCGCTTGCCGATGAAACACCACGGGCAGACCACATCCGAAACGATGTCGATGGTGATGTCGATGGCAGTGGCCTGGTTCATTTTCGCCCGTCCTTGTTGCCGCCGCGCTTTCCTCCGTTATCCCAGTTGAAGCGCACCGTGCGTTGCCAGCGCTGGTCTTCCGTCTGGCGCTGCGGCGGCACGGGAAAAGGGGTGTGGCCGGGCTTTGTGGGCGCCTGGCCGTCTGCCGGTTTTTGCCTGTTCTTCATGCGGGTAACCAGTTCCCTTCGGTGCTTGCGGGTGCTTGTGGGTGGCTGTAGGTGTCTTTTTCGAAACGTGTTTAGCGGCTACATTGTCAGACACCACTGGAAGCAATTATGTCCCCATTCCGTCGCTTCGTTATCGCGCTGTGTCTTGCCGGTGCCCTCGCTTTGCCGGTTCAGGCGCACGCGGCACCGCCGATTGCCCATGCGCCGGCTCTTGTCGTTTTTGACTCCGACGAAGGCATGGCACGTCTCGCACGTTCGCCAGCCAGGAGCGATTTTGCCGAGCTGGCCAAGCAGTTCGAGGCGCAGGCCAATGGGGTCTTCTGCGGCCCGACTTCGGCGGCGATCGTCCTCAATGCCCTGCAAGGTGCGCCGCAAGGAGCGCCGCGCTTTACCCAGGAAGGTGTGATCGCCAAGGGCCGGAAAACACGGGCACAGGTGTTCGGCGAACCCGTCACCATCAATGGCAGGGCTGCCCGGGACTATGGCTATCAATTGCGTCAGCTTGACGAACTGCTGCGGGCGCATGGCTTGTCGACGCAACTGGTGGTGGTCGATGACGCTCGGGCGGAAGATGAAATACACGCCGCACTGGTGGCCAACCTCGGTCACCATGGCGACTACGTGATCGTGAATTACCGCCGCGATCGCGTCGGACAGCGGGGCGGCGGCCACATTTCACCGCTGGGCGCCTACGATGCCGAAAGCGATTCGTTCCTGGTGCTGGATGTAAATCCCGCCAGTAGCGCCTGGGTCTGGATGTCGGCGAGGGTGTTGGTCCACGGCATGCGCAGCTTCGATACGGTGGAAAACCGGGGGTTCATTCTGGTGGGGCCGCGCTGATTCCTGGCAAGGCTGTGGCGCTAGTCGTGCCGAGATTCTGGTGCTGGCTGTTATACTGTACAAATGAACAGTATCCGCCGTATCGCCCACCTCGACATGGACGCCTTTTTTGCTTCCGTCGAATTGCTGCGTTACCCCGAGTTACGTGGGCAACCCGTTGTCGTCGGTGGGCGCAACGCGGCACCGGTGGTGGCTGCGGATGGCAGCCGGCACTTCGCGCGCCTCGCCGACTACGCCGGCCGTGGCGTTGTTACTACCTCCACCTACGAAGCGCGGGCGCTGGGCGTGTTTTCAGGCATGGGGTTGATGAAATCGGCGCAACTGGCGCCGGCGGCGATCCTGCTGCCCGCCAATTTCGATGCCTACCGCCATTACTCGCGCCTGTTCAAGGCGGCTGTCGCCAGCATCGCGCCGAAGATAGAGGATCGCGGCATCGACGAAATCTACATCGACCTGAGCGGCCACCCAGACGATTCGCTGCACCTGGCGGAACGGATCAAGCGCGCCGTGCTGGAGGCCACCGGGCTGACCTGTTCGATCGGCATCAGCCCGAACAAGCTGCTCTCGAAAATCTGCTCCGATCTCGACAAGCCGAATGGGGTAACGATTCTGGCGCCGGAGCAGATCGCCACGCGCATCTGGCCGCTGGCGGCAAAGAAGATCAACGGCGTCGGGCCCAAGGCCAGCGAGCGCCTCACCGGCCTGGGTATCCACAGCATCGGCGACCTCGCTGCCACACCGCTCGAACGGCTCGTTGGCGCCTTCGGCCGAGCCACCGGCACCTGGTTGCACGAAGCCGCGCACGGCATCGACCAGCGCCCGGTAGTGACCGAATCCGAGCCCAAATCGATCAGCCGCGAAACGACTTTCGAGCGCGACCTGCACGCCCGGCAGGACCGCGCCGAACTCTCGGAAATCTTCACCTCGCTGTGCACCCGCCTGGCCGACGATCTGAAGCGCAAGGGCTACGCCTCGCGCACCATCGGCATCAAGCTGCGCTATGCCGATTTCCGTGCGGTGACACGCGACCTGACGCTGCCGGCCGGCGTGAGCGACCCCGAGCAAATCCGCAGAGCGGCGGGGGAATGCCTGAAGCGCGTGCCGCTAACCAAGCGGCTGCGTCTGCTCGGTGTGCGCGCCAGTGCGCTCATGCCCGCCGAAACCGGAGGCGCCGCCCCGGCGGTTCAGGCGAGCCTGCCGTTCTGATCATGTTTTACGTGCAGATCGATCACGAAGCTGTTGGTTGAAAAGTGGTGCCTGTATTGATACCATGAAGCCATGGCGCCTTCGACCAAAATCCTCGACCAAATGCGACGCGAACCGAGCAATGTCCGGTTTGGCGATCTCAAAAAGGTTTGCGAGGCGTTTTTCGGAAAACCGCGCCAGTCGGGTACCAGCCACGCCATTTTCAAAACGCCTTGGGTGGGCGATCCACGGATCAACATTCAGGACAACAAAGGAAAGGCGAAGGCCTATCAGGTCAGGCAGGTGCTGCTCGCAATCGACAAACTGGAGGGACTGCGCAATGAGCGTTGATCACTACACCTACCGCGTCACCTGGTCGGCCGAGGACGGCGAGCATGTCGGCTTGTGCGCCGAATTTCCATCGCTGTCATGGCTGGCAAAAACGCCGGAAGCGGCGCTGAAAGGCATCCGACGGGTCGTCGCCGAAGCGGTTGCCGATATGCAATCGAGCGGCGAGACCATTCCCGTTCCCTTGGCAGAGAAGCATTACAGCGGAGAATTCCGGGTGCGCATTCCCCCTCAGGTGCATCGCGCCCTGGCAACAGAGGCGGCTGAACAAGGTGTCAGTCTGAACCGACTGGCAAGCGCAAAACTGGCGGCGTAAGGCGTAATTGTGGAGTCACCGACTCCACAAGCTTGGTACAAGCCTGTCTTCCCCAACTCCCCAAATAGGCCCCATGCCCCCCACCCAGATTGACCACCTCGCCGTTACCGCGCCTTCGCTGGCGGCAGGGTCGGCGTTTGTGCAGGAGGTGCTGGGGGTCGCCCCGCAGGCGGGGGGCGAGCATCCACGCATGGGTACGCACAACCTGTTGCTACGCCTGGGCGATTCGCTTTTTCTCGAAGTGATTGCCGCCAACCCGCAAGTACCGGCGCCGGATCGGCCGCGCTGGTTCGGCCTCGATCATGTGGCGCCTGATACCTTGCCGGTGCTCTCCACCTGGGTTGTCCGTTCCACCGACATTCACGCCAGTACGGCCGCCGCTACCGAGCCGCTTGGTATTGTCGAGCCGATGAGCCGGGGCGCGCTCGACTGGCTGATCACCTTTCCGGCCGATGGTTCGAGTCCGCTGGATGGCGTGGCGCCAGCGCTGATC
>JAUPVD010000414.1 GCA_030917225.1 Pseudomonadota bacterium | reverse complement strand
TCGGGCTCACCGGCAAAAACGACATAGGTGCCGTTGGTCGAAATGTCGGTCAGTACATACTTGTCGCCACGGCGCTCGATCTTGCCGTGGTTGCGCGACGCGCGTCGATCCTGGATGACCAGATCGCAGGTTGCGTCTCGGCCAAGAGCAAGGGAGGAGCGCTTTTCATCGACAACCATCACCTCACCGCCATAGCGCACGCACAGGCGGTTGCCAACCGATGACGCACCCGTCTGCCCCGCCGCACGGATCGACGGCGCCTTCATGGTCAGTTCTTCACCTTCCTGCCAGAGCACCTCGAAGACGTGCAAGCCCTCGACCTTGCCCTTGACCGACATCTGATCAAGGTCACGGGTCGACAACTGCAGAAGCTCCGGCAACTGCTTGATCGTCTCGCCGCTGGTCAACGCCTGGCCGGCTTTGGCCAAGCCGGCCAGCCGCGCTGCGGTATTGACGGTATCGCCGAAATAATCGCCCTTTTCCTCGATCACCGGCCCATGGTGGAACCCCAGGCGGATCGCCAGCTTGACGCCGGAAACAGGCGGCAGGTCGGTAATGCGCTGCTGCATCTCGCTCGCCGACTGAAAAGCATCCTCGGCAGTATCGAATACAGCCATGACCTCGTCGCCGATCGTCTTGACCACCGTGCCACGAAAAGCCTCGACAGCCCGCTCCATCCGCTTGATGCAGCGATCCACCGCGTACAGTGCTTCGGTATCGCCCAGTTTCTCGTAGAGCCGCGTGCTTCCCGAAACGTCGGCAAACAGGACGGAAATTTCCCGCTCCTTACCACCCATTCTGTGCCTCCCCCAGCGTTTTCACGCAGACAATGGCTTGCGATTCTATCAGGTTCAGGCATATAGCAAAGAATGCGCCACATGACAGTACCGCCCAGACAACAGACGCCCTCTGCGCATCCAGCCACAGATGGCCTATGATTACCGGCATGCGATCTATCGACGCCCCTCGGAACTCCGGCAAGAACAGGGACAGCCTGGCCACGCTCCGCTACCTGTCCGTCTGGTTCTGCCTCGCCGTGTTCCCCTTTGCCAGCGCGATCGCGACATCGGATGAACTCGTTTTCTGTTTCGAAGACGACAATGTGCGGCCGTGGCAGACAAAAAACGGCAGTGGGCTCAGCTTTGATCTGCTTGAACTGGTCGCTGCGGATGTCCGCTTACGCTTTCAATACAGGGCGGCACCCTGGAAACGCTGCTTCTTTGACCTGAAGGGCAAGGTCTACGACGGCATCATCAGCGTCAGCTTCAAACCCGACCGGCTTGAATTCGGCCATTACCCTGGCGGTAACAAGCCGGACACCAGCAAGGCCATCTACGTCGAACGCTACGTCGTGGCCCGGCGCAAGGGAACAACCGTCAACTGGAATGGCCGCAGCTTCGAGAAGCTTGCCGGCATGACGGGTGCGCAACTCGGCTATTCGGTGATCGACGATCTTCGCCGCAGCAATGTGCCGGTCGACGACGGCGCCCGGACTTCCAGCGACGTGCTCAACAAGCTGGTCACCGAGCGTATTGACGCGGCCATCATGCTGCAAGGCGAATTGAGCTTTCTGCTCGCTGAAAGTGCTGCATTGCGCGACAAGGTGGAAGTCCTGCCCATTCCCTTTGCCGAAAAACCCTATTACCTGATGCTTTCGAATCAACTGGTGCAGAACCGGCCGGAACTGGCAGCACGCATCTGGAGCAGCGTTGCCCGCCAGCGCGCCAACCCCGCCTATATCGAAAAGGAACGCCGGGCACTCGGCCTGGTCAAGTAGGAATCAAGAATCAGGCCACGCTGACCGGCACCGGAAACGGCTCCGGCAGACTGAGTTCGTCGCCAAACTGCGGCCCGTCGAAGGCGGTATCACCTTCTTCGACAACATCCCCCAGCTTCAGGCTGCGGAAATCGAAGAGATTGTTGTCGGCCAGGTGCGACGGCACCACGTTCTGCAGCGCCGTGAAAACAGCCTCGGTACGGCCGGGGTAACGGCGGTCCCAATCCTGCATCATTTCGCGGATTTTCTGGCGCTGCATGTTCTCCTGCGAACCGCACAGGTTGCAGGGGATGAGCGGGTATTCCATGCCACGGGCAAAGCGCGCGATGTCGGCTTCGGCACAGTAGGCCAGCGGCCGGATGACGACGTGGGCGCCGTCATCGGTGATCAGCTTCGGCGGCATGGCCTTGATCTTGCCACCGAAAAGCAGGTTGAGAAACAGGGTGTGCACCATGTCGTCGCGGTGATGGCCGAGGGCGATCTTGTTGGCGCCGAGTTCCTTGGCGGTGCGGTAGATGATGCCGCGCCTGAGGCGCGAGCAGAGGGAGCAGGTGGTCTTGCCTTCGGGGATCTTCTCCTTGACGACCGAATACGTGTCAGCCTCGACGATACGGTATTCGACGCCGATCTTCTCGAAGTAGGCCGGCAGGATATCGGCCGGGAACCCCGGCTGTTTCTGGTCGAGGTTCATCGCCACCAGCCTGAAGTCGATCGGCGCCCGCTCGCGCAGCGCCATCAGGACCGACAGCAGCGTGTAAGAGTCCTTGCCGCCTGAGACGCAGACCAGCACGGTGTCGCCGTGCTCGATCATGTTGTAGTCGCCAATGGCTTTGCCAGTGTTGCTGGTCAGGCGCTTGCCCAGTTTCTGAAGGGTGTTCGAAGTGTTCGAGGGTTCCACGATTCGGTTTCTACAAATAGGCGGTGCGGCCACCGTCGACGTTGATGACCTGACCGGTCACATAAGCGGCAGAGAGCAGGTAGGCCACAGCACCGGCAATGTCTTCCGGCGCACCCTCCCGCTTGAGCAAGGTGTGGCGGACGATATCGACGCGTTCCGGGTCGTCGAACTGGCCATCGTCGGGCCACAGGATGGGGCCGGGTGCAACGGCATTGACGCGCACGTCTGGCGCCAATTCCACTGCCAGCGCCCGGGTCAGCGTCAGCAAGGCGCCCTTGGCCGCACTGTAAAGCGGATACCCGCGCAGTGGACGCTCGGCATGCACGTCCGTGATATTGACGATGGCGCCACCCGCTGCCCGCAGGGCCGGTGCCGCCGCCTGACTGAGAAACAGCGGCGCCTTGAAGTTGCTGCCGACCAGGTCGGCCCAGGCGGCCTCGTCGATTTCCCCGATGGCTGTCGGGAAGAAACTGGAGGCGTTGTTGACCAGCGCATCCAGACGACCAAAGCGCGTCAGAACGTCGGCGATCAGTATCGGCAACACGGCAACATTCAGCAGATCAGCCTGCAGCGCCAGTGCCGATCCGGGCCGGCCAGCGTTGAGCTCCGTCGCCAAGGCTTCGGCCTCGGCTTTGGCCGCACGATAGTGCAATACCACGTTCGCACCCTCCTGCTGCAGGTGGCGAGCGATGACGCTGCCGACGCGCTTTGCCGCGCCGGTCACGAGCACTACCTTGCCTTGCAGAATGGGAGGGGACATTGCCTAAGCCTCAGTCTCAGCCAAATAACCAACCGGCCCTGCACAGAGCCGGAAAGAGGCAAGTCTACCGGAGTTACGCCTGTTCCCGCAGCACCTTGATCAAGGCCGCCAGTGAATCGGCAAATCCTGGCAGCGCGGTACGTGCTGTCTCTATATCGCCACGATGCAAGGCATCCTCGATCGTACGCGCCGCGAGGACGACCGGCTCGGCATTGAAATTGCCAACAATGCCGCGCAGCGTATGCGCCGCGCGCGCGCCTCGCTTGCAATCGCCCTCCGCCAGCGCCGCCTGCAGGCTGGCCAGATCCTCGCCATAACCGGCGATGAACATTGGCGCGATGACCTCGACGACCTCTGTATCCGCCTTTGCCAATGCACGGCCGTAGTCGAAGGCCGCTACCGAGGGCTTTGCCTTCGTCGGCTGCGTCGCCGTGCGGTGCAGCAGCGTATAAAGGTCGTCGGCCTTGATCGGCTTGGAAATGTAGTCGTCCATGCCGGCGCCGAGGCAGAGTTCGCGGTCCCCTTCCATGGCGTTGGCAGTCATAGCGATAATGCGCGTTCGGCAACCATCCAGGCGCAGGCGCTGCGTTGCCTCCAGCCCGCCCATCACCGGCATCTGAAGATCCATCAGGATGACATCGAAGGTGCCGCTGGCGACGCACTCCAGTGCCTCCTGACCGTTCTGCGCCAGCGTCACGATGTGGCCCCATTTTTCGATCAGGCTGATCGCCAGCTACTGGTTGATTCGG